>CALWAR010000082.1 GCA_944375765.1 uncultured Mediterraneibacter sp.
GATAGGTGGTATTTTTACTTCTGTTATGCCTGAAATGAGAAGCACGCTGATACAGTCTATGATTGTGATGAGCGTGTCAATGGGAGCGTTTCTTGGGTTGCCGCCATCATTGACAGAAACTTATGGAAGCGATGCAAAAAAAGTTTATAAAGCAAATGGAGTACCTTTATATTTAGGTCTTGTTACAATGTTTCTTTCTGCATTTGTGCATTTGATGATCAGTTGTGTCATTATATTACTTCTTGCCCCTGCACTGTTTGATGCGGCTGTGCCGGTACAGCTTCCTTTTTTCTTTCCTGCGCTCGCCATATACATCATTGTATCGCTGAGCATTGGAAGCATATTAGGATTGGTTGTAAAAAATCAGTCAAAGCTGACGATGATAGCCCAGCTTGTGTTTTTACCCTCGATAATGCTTTCGGGGATTATGTTCCCTGCCGAATTGCTGCCTGATCTTCTTGAAACCGCAGGGCGTATTTTTCCCGCTTCCTGGGGATACCGCCTGATGTCAGATAATGGTTTTTGCCTTGAAAATCTATGGTATTTAATGCTTGTATTCAGTGCGGCGGCAGTTGTATGTTCAATACTTTTGAACAGGCAAAAATCCAGATAGATTGTAATCGTATTCGATATTTGGGGATTAAGTCTTGCTGTTTTAGCTGTCACTTTCCTTTCTTCGGTTGCACTTATCTCTGTTGTTTTCTTATTCATTTATATATGCCATATAAAAGGGCAACAGAAAATCGAAAAAGAAATGAGCTATGATGATGGCGGGGAATAATTTACAGCAACTCCTCAAAGGTATCATAGAACGTCGGATACGACACATCTATGCATTTGCTGTCCAGTATCTTCGTATTCCCTTCTGCCACCAGCGCTGCGATGCTGAATGCCATTGCGATGCGGTGGTCAAGGAGCGTATGGATGGCCGCTCCTTTGAGTTTCCCGCCGGTGATGATCATGCCGTCTGAGGTCGGCGTTACATTGCACCCCATTGCTGTCAGGTTGTCGCAGATAGTCTCGATACGGTCTGTTTCTTTGACTTTCAGTTCCGCGGCGTCTTTTATGACGGTGGTGCCCTCTGCGACGGCTGCCATGACTGCGATGACCGGGATTTCGTCGATGAGCGTCGGGATAATGTCGCCCCGGATCGTGACACCGTGAAGTTCGCTTGTGCGGACAAGGATATCGGCAATCTTTTCACCGCCCTCGACGCGCTCGTTGAGGAGAGTGATATCGCCTCCCATGTCTTCGCATACTTTCAGAATACCGGAGCGTGTAGGATTAATACCGACATTTTCAATAAGGATCTCGGAATCCGGTACGATCAGCCCTGCCGCGATGAAGTACGCGGCGGAGGAAACGTCGCCGGGTACAGTGATTTTCTGGCCGTAAAGCTCCTTGCAGGGAGAGATGGAAGCAGTTGCCTTAGTGCTTCCCGGCTCATGCGCAGAGCGGATATCGGCTCCAAATTCTTTCAGCATGAGTTCCGTATGGTTCCTGGAAAGGGACGGCTCTGTGACGGAAGTCTCGCCTTCGGCGTACAGCCCGGCGAGCAGGATGCAGGACTTCACCTGTGCGGAAGCAACGGGGGAGTCGTAGTGTATCCCGTGGAGGCTGCCGGGACAGATGTAGAGCGGCGCGCATCCGTTTCTTAAGATACTGGAGATATTTGCGCCCATCTGCGTCAGCGGCTTGATAATCCGTTCCATAGGACGGGAGTTGAGCGATTTATCCCCGGATAATTTCGATTCAAACGGCTGCCCGGAGAGGATCCCGGACAGAAGACGGGTAGTGGTTCCGCTGTTTCCCACGTCCAGGATATCGGTCGGGGCGGAAAGACCATGAAGCCCTTTTCCGTGCACGAGGACGGAGGAGCCGTTTTCATCGATCTCAATGCCGAGAGTGCGAAAACAGCGGATCGTTGCAAGGCAGTCCGCGCCCTTTAAGAAATTGTGAATTTCCGTCATGCCGTTGGCGATGGATCCGAACATCACACACCGGTGTGAGACGGACTTGTCCCCCGGGACGGTGATCTTGCCGTTTAATCCTGTGATACTGCATAATTCCATAAGGTTGTGTCCCTCTTTCTTAATCTTATAGTCGGCGCTTAAGTCTCGTAAACGATATAGCGGTACTTCTGCAGGAGCTGTGCCGCTTTCACAGAAGAAGACTCGTCGTAGAATTCGATCCGGAGCACGCCTTCTTCAAACTCCCTGTTGTGTATGATGCCGATATTTTTGATATTGATGTTGTTGCTGGCGAGTATAGTCGCGATAGTCGCGATTCCTCCTGCCTCGTCGATGATGTCGCAGTAGACTGCGAACTGCTTCTTGATCGGGCCTGCAGAGCTGTTTGGCATGGAATCCCGGTAGTCCCGGGAAGTCTCGAACAGTGTATACAGCTCGTTTTCGCTCCCTGCATCCACCGAAGCCTTAGTTTTTCTGAGCGCGTCTATGTATCCGCCGAGGATGAGAGAGATATTTGAGCGGTTTTTCAGGCAGACCTGCTGCCACATCACGGGCGAGGAGGATGCGATCCTGGTGATATCCTTAAATCCGCCTGCCGCCAGCGCTTTCATCAGCTCGTCTTTGGTGTCGGTGTCGCGCACATAGTTTACGAGCGTCGATGCGATGATGTGAGGAAGATGGCTGATCGTCCCGGTGACAAAGTCGTGTTCCCTGTAGTCCAGGACAATGGGGATCGCTTTCAGAGAAGCGATGAGGTCGCGGTAGGCCGCCGTCTTTTCCGGGGATACTTTTTCAGTAGGAGTAAGGACATAGTAGGCGTTCTCGATGAGATGCGCTTTGGAGTTGGCGAATCCGCTCTTTTCAGAGCCTGCCATCGGATGTCCGCCGATGAAGTTCTCCTCCATGCCCAGCGCTTCGATCTCCTCGTGGATGGAAGTTTTTACACTTCCAACATCTGTCAGGACGCAGTCAGGATCCATAAGATCTTTTAACTGCGACAGATATGCCGTGTTATATGAGACAGGAGCGCACAGAAAGATATAGCCGCACTCTCTGAAATTATCGTCGACCGAAGAACATGCCGTGTGTATGATGCCGTCCTGGACGGCCAGGGCAAGCGTCTCCCGGTTCTTGTCAAATGCGATGATCTCGTAGTCAGGGTAATATTTGCGGATGGCTCTGGCGACGGAGCCGCCGATCAGTCCCAGTCCGATAAATCCAACCTTGGTAGAAGCCATGATAGCTGTATTCCTTTCATATCATAAATGATAGCAGGGATCGGGAGATCCCACGTTCACAGAGATATCTTAGCACGTTGAATCGCAAAAGTAAACCGAAACAGTTCAGCCCATCTGCCTGCCAGTCGCCGGATTTTTATGCGAGCATAAATCCGTCTCCTGACGTCAGATGGCTGGCAGTAACAGTTCAGCCCGCGCCATTCGTAAAACCGCACTCCGTGCTTATTACGGCTGTCGCCGCAGTTTTACTCATTGACAGGCGCTCAGTTCATCTGCCTGTCAGTCGCCGGATTTTTATGCAAGCATAAATCCGTCTCCTGACGTCAGATGGCTGAACTGTTAAAGAATATATGTGAAATATGAATAAAATAGTTGTAATCACGCTGTAATTTTAGTACAATATATCCATGATATGTCTGCCTGACTGAAAATACGGCAGGCAGAATAACTACATACAAGGAGGCAGCAGCATGAAGGTTTACAGAACGGACGAAATAAGAAACGTGGTATTGCTCGGACACGGCGGAAGCGGGAAGACAAGTCTTGTCGAGTCAATGCTGTACGTATCAGGAGCGTCGAACCGCATGGGTAAAGTATCAGATGCCAGCACGGTGAGCGACTTTGATAAAGAGGAGCAGAAACGTGGTTTTTCGATCAGCACGAGCCTGATTCCGATCGAGTGGGAGAAAGCGAAGATCAACATCCTTGACACACCGGGATATTTTGATTTTGTAGGCGAGGTAGAAGAAGCGGTCAGCGCGGCGGACGCGGCGGTCATCGTGGTATCCGGCAAGGCAGGCGTGCAGGTCGGCACGGAGAAAGCGTGGGATCTGTGCGATAAGTACAATCTCCCGAGGATGGTCTATGTGACGGAGATGGACGTGGACGACGCGAGTTTCCGCCAGGTTGTTGAGGATCTGACTGCGCGCTACGGCAAAAAGATCGCGCCCCATTTCCAGCCGATCCGTGAGAACGAGAAACTGGTAGGATATATCAATGTTATCAAAAATGCCGGGCGAAGATACACCGGTATTGGCAAGAGGGAAGAGTGTGAGATCCCGGATTACTGTAAACCGAATCTCGATATCCTGAGAGACTCTCTTATGGAAGCTGTCGCTGAGACGAGCGAAGAGTTTATGGAGCGCTATTTCAACGGAGAGGAGTTCTCCATCGAAGAGATCCGCTCAGCTATGCGTACAGAGGTTATGGACGGCGATATCGTTCCGGTGGCTATGGGTTCCAATGTCCAGGCGCAGGGCGTTGCCAATCTTCTGTCGGATATCGTGCGTTTCTTCCCAAGCCCGGATAAAAGGACGTGCGCGGGCATCAACCGCACGACGAACGATATCTTTGAGGCGAACTATGATTTCTCAAAGCCGAAGACCGCATATGTATTCAAGACAATGGTAGATCCGTTCATCGGAAAATATTCGTTCGTCAAAGTGTGCTCCGGCGTGCTCAAAGGCGACGACGTCCTCTATAATGCGGACACAGAGGCCGAGGAGAAACCGGGCAAGCTCTACACGATGTGCGGGAACAAACCATCGGAAGTGTCAGAGCTTTTTGCGGGAGATATCGGCGCGATCGCCAAGCTGACCAATACGCGCACAGGCGACACCCTGTCCACGAAAGCAAATCAGGTCACGTATGCGAAGACGGATTATTCCGTGCCATATACATATATGAGATACCGTGTGAAGAACAAAGGCGATGAGGATAAAGTGTCACAGGCTCTTGCAAGGATGACAGCCGAGGACGTGACGCTCCGTTCGGTCAATGACAGCGAGAACAGACAGACGCTCCTCTACGGCATGGGCGATCAGCATCTGGAGATCACAGCGAGCAAGCTGGCGGCCAGATATAAAGTGGAGATCCTGCTGGAAACTCCGAAAGTGGCATTCCGCGAGACGATCCGCAAGAACTCGGATGTGGATATGAAGTATAAGAAACAGACCGGCGGACACGGACAGTACGGTCATGTCAAGATGAAATTCGAGCCATCCGGCGACCTCGACACACCGTTCGTATTCGAGGAGTGCGTAGTCGGCGGCGCGGTGCCGAAGAACTACTTCCCGGCAGTGGAGAAAGGACTCCAGGACTCTGTCGTTAAGGGACCGCTCGCAGGGTATCCGGTGGTCGGCGTGAAAGCCATCCTTTACGATGGATCCTATCATCCGGTAGACTCTTCGGAGATGGCGTTCAAGACAGCTACCGTACAGGCGTTTAAGAAAGGATTTATGGAGGCATCGCCTGTTCTGCTCGAACCGATCGCTTCTCTCAAGGTTACAGTGCCTGACGATTATACGGGCGATGTGATGGGGGATCTGAACAAGAGGCGCGGACGTGTGCTCGGCATGAACCCGATCTCAGGCGGCAAGCAGGTCATCGAGGCGGATATCCCCATGACAGGGCTGTTCGGCTACTGTACGACGCTTCGCTCCATGACCGGAGGACGCGGCACGTATTCTTATGAATTTGCAAGATATGAGCAGGCTCCGTCGGATGTGCAGGAGAGGGAGATCGCTGCCAGAGCTTCAGAAGAGTAATAATAAATGAAGATCAAACCATCAATAAAGATCAGATAAGAAAGCGGGGACTGTGGTAAGGGCAGACGATCTGTTTTTACCGCGGATCTCCGCTTTTTCTTCTGTTCATTTTATGCCAAGAAAGCGTTAAGATTATTGTACTTTACAGGCAAAGGTGCTATAATTTCTCTGCCGTATCAGCAGGCAGGACTGCGGAGGCGGCAGAATATAAAGACATTAGAACATAAAGACTTAGCAGAGGGAAAGAAGAAATGAAGATTGTTATCATTGGAGATGGAAAAGTAGGTTACAAACTCGCGAAACAGCTTTCTGTCGAAAACTATGATGTGGTGATGATCGACAGCAACGAAAAGAAACTGAAATATGCTGTGGACCGGCTGGATATCGCCTGCGTGACAGGCGACGCGGCGGATGCTCAGGTGCAGAAAGCCGCGGACGTGCCGCATGCAGATCTTGTGATCGCATGCACGTCTGCGGATGAGTGCAACATGCTGAGCTGTCTTATCGCAAGGAGGCTTGGGGCGAAACACACGATAGCGCGCGTGCGCAACCCCATTTATTTCAACCAGATCGGGCTGCTCAAAGAAGACCTGCACCTGAGCATGGCGGTAAACCCCGAGCTGATCGTGGCGGATGAGATCAGCAGGGTGCTGCTGTTCCCTGATGCAAGTAAGATAGAGACTTTTGTAAAAGGAAGAGTGGAACTGATCGAATATCTGATACAGAAAGAGAGCAGGCTGACGGGCATGTCTCTGGCAGATATGTACAATGAATTTCAGATCAAGCTGCTCGTCTGCGCGGTAGAGCACGGCGGAGACGTCCTGATCCCGGACGGCGATTATGTGATCCGGGAAGGGGACAGACTGCACATCGCCGTTTCTCACAGAGAGATGGAACGATTTTTCAATATGTTTGGCAAACACCGTGGGAAGATCAGGAAAGTGATCATCTGCGGCGGAGGAAGAGTGGCGTACTATCTGGCTGTACAGCTCTTAAAGCTGGGAATGCAGATCAAGATCATCGAGCGCAATGAGGAAAGGTGCGAGCAGCTTTGCGAGCTCCTGCCGAAAGCGACGATCATCAACGGCGACGCCACGGACCACGACCTTCTGATCGAGGAGGGCATCGAGGACGCGGACGCATTTGTCGGACTGACCGGGATGGATGAGGAGAATATCATCACAGCGCTGTTTGCAAAGAGCCAGGGGGCGTCCAAGATCATAGCGAAGATCAACGACGACCGCCGCGTCAGCATGATAGAGGACTTCGGCATCGACAGCATCGTATCAGCCAAGACGGCGACGGCAGACGCTATACTGAGCTATGTAAGGGCGAGGAAGAACTCCCAGGGCAGCGCCAATGTGGAAACCCTGTATCAGCTTGTGGATGATAAGATCGAAGCGCTTGAATTCATCATCAGGTCCGGGACACGGTACACGGGAATACCTTTAAAAGACCTGTCGATCAGGTCCAACAATCTGATCGCATGCATCGCCAGAAAGAGACAGATCATCATACCAGGCGGAGAAGACTGCATGGAAGTGGGGGACAGCGTGATCGTGATCACGATGGAAAAGCATATAGAAGATATAGAGGATATTTTGGTGTAGGTGCGAAAAAATGAATAAAAGAATGATTGTATACATACTGGGAAAGATGCTCGGCGTGGAGGGTGCGGTGCTTCTCATCCCTGCGCTCGTCTCGCTCATTTACCGGGAGGAGAGCGGATTTTCTTTTCTGATCGTCAGTGCGGTCCTTGGGATCATTTATCTGATATTTGGAAGAAAGAGACCGAAATCAACGAGGATATACGGGAAAGAGGGATTCGCGGTTGTTGCGCTGGCATGGATCCTCTGGTCAGTCTTCGGAGCGCTTCCCTTTGTGATATCGGGCAGTATCCCCGCCTATATCGACGCTTTCTTTGAGACGGTGTCAGGCTTTACTACGACAGGCTCTACAATCCTCAAAGAGATTGAAAGTCTGCCGATGGGGATCAATTTCTGGCGGTGTCTGACACACTGGATCGGCGGTATGGGCGTGCTGGTCTTCGTGCTCATGATCACCTCCCTTTACGATGAGAACTCCATGCCTCTTATGCGTGCGGAGATGCCCGGGCCTGAGGCGGACAAACTTGTCCCAAAGGCGAGGAACACCGCGGCGATCCTGTACGGGATGTATTTTGTGCTGACAGTGGTGGAAGTGATCCTGCTCATGTTTGGCGGTATGAACCTCTATGACGCACTGGTACATTCTTTCAGTACTGCCGGTACAGGAGGATTCTCAAACAGGAATGCAAGCGTCGCTTTCTATGACAGCGCATATATCGACGGCGTGATCACAGTGTTTATGATCCTTTTCGGAGTGAACTTCAACCTGTATTTCCTGCTTCTTTTAAAGGACTGGAAAAGCGTGCTGAAAAACGAAGAACTGCGGGCATACCTGGGAGTCATAGCGGCGTCCGTTGCAGTGATAACGGTGAATATCCTGAGTATATATGAAAATGTATTCCATGCATTTCGCTATGCGGCGTTCCAGGTGGCATCCATCATCACGACGACCGGATTCTACACGGCGGACTATGAGCTGTGGCCCGAACTGTCGAAAACTGTGCTCCTGGCGATCATGTTCATAGGGGCCTGCGCGGGCTCTACAGGCGGCGGTATTAAAGTGTGCCGGTTCGTGATCCTGCTCAGGTCGATCCGCCAGGAGATCCACAAGATCCTCCATCCCAATGCCGTGACCGTGGTAAAACTTAACGGAAAGAAGATCGGACAGGATACGATGCGCGGCATCAATATCTATTTTGCCGCATATGTATTTATCCTGGTTGCATCAGTGCTGATCGTGTCGATCGATAATTTCGATTTCGCTACATCTTTCAGCGGCGTGCTGACAACAATAAACAATGTAGGACCGGGTATCTCCAAAGTGGGCCCTGTGGAGAATTTCCACATGTTCTCGCCGCTTTCCAAGATCGTGTTCAGCTTTGACATGCTCGTGGGGAGACTGGAGATCATCCCGTTTTTACTGCTTTTATCGCCTGCACTGTGGCGTAAGAAATTCTGAGAGGGAAAATATGAAAAAATTTAAACGAAACATCATCATCGCAGTAATCGTGATCCTTTTGCTCGGGATCTATTATTACGCGGCGCTTCCCGCGATCAATATCCATTCCACGGAGTTCTGGATATTCCTGGGAGCGCTCATCCTGCTGATCGCGGCGCTTTTCATAAAGAAGAAAGGGCTGAGCAGCTATGAACTGAGCGAGCTCAGGAAATCAAAAGGGCTGAAAGCTATCATGGGCGCGTTTGCCGCTGTCGTTATCGTATATCTGATCGGCGCGCTCTTATCTTCGCCGATCGTCAACGCGGACAAATATCAGAAGCTCCTGACGGTGGAAAACGGAGAGTTCACTGAAGATATAGAAGAGCTGTCCTTTGACCAGATCCCGCTGCTCGACAGGGACTCGGCTACGCTGCTTGGGAACAGGGAGATGGGAAGCATGGTCGATATGGTTTCCCAGTTTGAGATTGATGAACTGTACTCCCAGATCAACTATCAGGACCGGCCTGTGCGCGTGTCGCCGCTCAAATATGCAGATATCATCAAATGGCTGACGAATAACAGCGACGGCATCCCCGCATATGTCAAGATCGATATGGCGACTCAGGATACGGAGCTTGTGAAGCTCGAAGAAGGAATGAAATATACGACGAGCGACCATTTTAACAGAAATATCTACCGCCATCTAAGGTTCAGGTATCCGACCTATATATTTAACGACCTCAGCTTTGAGGTGGATGATGAGGGGACGCCTTACTGGATCTGCCCGGTGAAGAAATTCAATATCGGCCTGTTCGGCGGAGTGACGATCGGCAGGGTGGTGCTCTGCAATGCCATCACAGGCGAGACGCAGGATTACGCTATCGAGGACGTGCCGCAGTGGATCGACCGGGCCTATTCAGCGGATCTTCTCGTGGAGCTCTACGACTATCACGGGACTTTGCAGCACGGCTTTCTCAACAGCGTGTTTGGACAGAAAGACTGTCTGGTCACCACGGATGGATACAACTATCTGGCCATCGACGATGATGTATGGGTATATACAGGCGTTACTTCCATTACAGGAGACCAGTCCAATGTCGGATTCGTACTCATGAACCAGAGGACGATGGAGACCAGGTACTATGCGGTAGAGGGCGCGACAGAACAGTCCGCCATGGACTCGGCGGAAGGGCAGGTGCAGAACCTGAAATACAAAGCGACATTCCCGCTGCTGCTCAATATATCGGGTGAACCTACGTACTTTATCGCTCTGAAAGACGATGCCGGCCTGGTGAAGATGTACGCCATGGTCAATGTCCAGAAATACCAGATCGTGGCTACCGGAGATACGGTCAGCGCGTGCGAGGAGGCATACACCGCGCTGATGTATCAGAACGGCATCAAAGAAGTCGAGGAGGATACACGGGATATACAGACGGTCACAGGGAAGATCACGAAGATCGCTCAGGGAGTTGTCGACGGGAACTCGCACTACTATATCATGGTAGAGGGATCGGATAGTATCTTTGACGTATCGGTCGTGGATTATATCGACGTCGTCCGTTTTGATGTGGGGGATGAAGTTACGATCGAGTATAAAGAGGGGGAAGAGACGGAAACAGTGCTGTCAATGAACGGCACAGACATTTAAGCAAACAGCGGCGGCAGAATCAGTTTTCTGCCGCCGCCTGTTATTTCCTCTTACAGACGTCTGATGATATATGTACATCTGCGGGAGTCTATCGGTATGACGCTCTATGCGATGAAGTTGTAATCGGAGAGATCGATACCGGAAATCTCATTTTTATCCGCTCCTATGCTGATATAAAAACTGATATTGTTTTCAGAGCTTATCTTATTTAGTTTCTGCAGGAAGACAGGGAGACTTTCAAGAGTGATGTTTGCCTGTTTCAGCACACTGTCGATAAAGACTGTTTCGATGTCGTGATTGCCGGCTACCATGCCGTAAAGGAATCCAATAAATTCTTCGAGTGTAAGGATATCAGGATAATCGGCCATACGGATCGCACGGATGTTAAAATCTACCGTGTATGTATCCTTGTGGCTCTTTTTGATAAATACTACGTTTCCGTTGGAAGTTTTCACCTTCTCATTTGCAAGTTCAATCATTTGCTGCGTTTTTCCGCTGCCTCTTGGGCCTGTAATTAAATTTACCATGGCTAATCTCTCCTTTATGTATGTATTGTTTGAGACTTTCACCTCTCAAATATCATATAAACATTATACACTAAAGCTATGTGGGGAACAACTAAAAAAAGGATAAAAAAACAAAAATAATTGAGCAATCTGCCTATATACGGTAAATGATAAAAGATCTCAAAAAGCGTATTGAAAAGATGCGGCGAGTGTGTTAAGATTGAATCAATTGAAAATCATTCTCATAATTAAGGAGGAGTCATGCCTGCGGAAGTGTTATCTTATTTCCTGAAAAATCACGATCAGCGTCTGAGCCTGGCATTTCAGGTGGCGCTCCAGTGTGCGCCGTTCCTGAAAGGGCTGAAAGTGTCCTGCGTCATATCACTGAAAGCCGTCCTGTACGAAGGGCTGGAAGAACTGTTCCGGGGCACGGATATCGCGTATCACAGACTGTCCTGCTCGGAGGGGAAATGCCTTGTCCTCTTTTACCGCCCCGGCGAGCTGGAAAGATATCTGAACTGCCCGAAGATCCGCAGCCTGATCCGGGAATACGGATACGGCGGACTGAGCCTTGGAAAGATGCTCGACCGTCTGCGTTCCCGCACGGACGACTTCGTGAAAAGAGAACTGGGATTTCCGCACGAGATCGGAGCTTTTCTTGGATATCCCGCCGACGACGTAAGGGGCTTCATTGAAAATGAAGGGAGAAAATACCTGATGATCGGATACTGGAAAGTCTACGGCGATCTTGCAAACGCGAGAATGATCTTCAAGGAATATGACCGCGCAAAAGCCTGTGCGGTAAATGAGTTCATCACCGGTAAAAGTATCCGGGAGATCGCTGTCTGACGCGGTCGTCTGCATCGGCAGAGAGACTGGCCGGACGGCAGGACATGTGAAATGGAGGAGAAAAAATGAGCGTATCAGTAGTATACTGGAGTGGAACAGGAAATACCCAGGCTATGGCGGAAGCCGTGGCGGAGGGAATCAAAGAGGCAGGAGCGGAAGCCTCCGTACTGGAAGTGGGGAACGCTGACGTCTCGTCGCTTGCATCCGAGGCCGCTTTTGCGCTGGGCTGTCCGTCTATGGGCGCAGAGCAGCTTGAGGAAACGGAGATGGAGCCTTTCGTGGAAGCGCTGGAACCCCTTGTGTCAGGCAAAAAGATCCTTCTGTTCGGTTCTTATGGCTGGGGCGACGGAGAGTGGATGCGGGACTGGGCGGAGCGTATGAAGAACGCCGGCGCAGTGCTCGTAAGAGACGAGGGCGTCATCGCTAATGAAGCGCCGGATGACGAGGCCCTGGAGGAATGCCGTGCGGCGGGCAAAGCCCTGGCGTCGTGATCTGAGGAGGAGATCTGTAGCATTTCAGCCCGCTTCATTCAGGCATTGACAAAAACTTCTCTCTGTGCATATTATAGTATAATGAGAAAACGGCTGACAAACAATACCCGGCGTTTCGGCGAGGCGACGGATGACGGGACTGCCGGATCTAAAGGAGAGAAGATATGAATCAGAATACACTGATAGGGATATTGATACCATTTGCCGGGACAGCGCTTGGCTCGGCGATGGTATTTTTCATGAAAAAGGAGATGAACGAACGGCTGCAGAAGCTGCTGCTGGGGTTCGCGTCAGGCGTCATGATGGCGGCCTCTGTGTGGTCGCTTCTGATCCCCGCCATCGATATGGCGGAACAGGAGGGCGGCGTCTCCTGGCTCCCGCCGGCGGCAGGCTTCCTGCTCGGGATGGGATTTCTGCTCGTGCTGGACACACTTACTCCCCATCTTCATCTTACAGATGAGGAGCCGGAGGGAGTCCCGGCGCAGTTAAAAAAAACAACCATGCTTGTCCTTGCGGTGACGCTCCACAACATTCCTGAGGGGATGGCGGTCGGCGTTACGTTTGCAGGCATCCTGGCTGAAAACACGGCGATGACGCTCACAGGGGCGTTCGCCCTGTCTGTCGGCATAGCCATACAGAACTTTCCCGAGGGAGCGATCATCTCCATGCCGCTCAAAGGGCAGGGGCTGTCAAAGCCCCGCGCGTTCGCCTACGGCGCGCTCTCAGGAGTCGTAGAGCCGGCGGCGGCTTTCGTCACGATCCTGCTGACCGGGCTTGTAGTCCCGTTTCTCCCGTATTTCCTTGCATTCGCAGCGGGGGCGATGATTTATGTCGTAGTAGAGGAACTGATCCCTGAGGCTCAGTCGGGCGCACATTCCAATATCAGTACGGTGGGAGTGGCTGTGGGATTCGTGCTCATGATGATACTGGATGTGGCATTGGGCTGAAAATCACCGAAATTACGCGGATTGGAGCGTATTTCATCTTGTAGACTGACGCTATGTTATGCGGAATATAAATGTGGATCAGCGGATCGGGGGTACGGAAGCTGTGATTGATTACAGAGCGGCAAGAGAAGAATTTGAGCGATATCTGGATGGCTATGACAGGGAGAATGACAAGGTGAAGCTTAAGATCGTGCATACTTATGGCGTAGTGGCGCGCAGTACAGAGATCGCGGGACGCATGGGGCTTTCCCGGGAGGATGTTTCCCTTGCGCGTATCATCGCACTTCTGCACGATATCGGGAGATTTGAACAGCTTAAGAGATATGACAGTTTTATGCCGGATACGATGGACCATGCGTCCTACGGCGTGCAGGTTTTATTCGGAGAGGAGATGATCCGCAGGTTCGTCCCTGAAGATACGTGGGATGATATCATAGGGACGGCGATCGCAAAGCACAGTGATTTTGTTCTGGAGAGGATAGAAGACGAGCGGACGCTTCTCCACGCGCGCGTGATACGTGACGCAGATAAGCTGGATAACTGCCGGGTAAAGCTCATGGATGCGCTTGAGACATTTATGGGAGCGGACGCACAGGAGATCGGCGCTGCGGCGATATCGCCGAAAGTACGCAGGGACGCTCTTCAAGGAAAGAGTATTCTGTCGGCAGACCGGGCGACGCTTATGGATTACTGGGTATCCTATCTGGCGTATTTCTACGATCTGAATTTCCGGGAGAGTCTGGATATTGTGGAAGAGCATGACTATGTGCGGAGGATCGTACACAGAATCCCCTATACAGATCCCGAGACGGCAGAGACAATGAAAGAACTGGAGAGCCGTCTGAGGGAATATGTACATAACGCGAAAAAATAAGAGAGCGCTGCAGTTATCTGCGGCGCTCTCGTAATGTATATACGTCATCTCTTAAATGCCTGAGTACAGGGATCTGCTCTCGCGCTTCATCACACAATGCCAGGTCAATTTCCGTGAGCCGCAGTTCTTCTTTGTCTTCCGTCTGGGAGATCGTATTGCCCCACGGATCGGTTATAATACTGTGGCCCCAGGATACATAAGAGGAAGCGGGATCTCTTGCCGGGGCGGTGCCGACGACAAACACCTGATTGAAGACTGACTGAGAGCGGAACAGAAGCTCCCAGTGCATGGGGCCGGTCGTCATGTTGAAAGATGCGGGAACAAGGACGGCCTTTGCTCCTTTTGTGGCCATAAGGCGGAACAGCTCTGGAAAACGGATATCATAGCAGACTGCAAGTCCCATGGTACAGAATTCCGTTTCAAATACCGTGACGTCATTTCCGGGAGAGAGGACGGCGGATTCCCGGAAATGCTGGCCGTTTTTTACATTGATATCGAAAAGGTGCATTTTCCGGTGCCTGGCGATCTGCCGGCCATTCCGGTCAAATACATAGGCCGTGTTGTATATTTTCCCGTCAGAGTTCCTTTCGGGCATGGTGCCGGCAGAGAGATATATGCCGAAATTACGGGCAAGGTCAGAGCAAGTCTGCCAGAGCGGTCCGCCCTCTTCTTCAGCGAAAGCGGGAAAATATCTGATATCATAAGGACAGCAGAACATCTCGGGCAGAGCGAGGAGGCCGGCGTTTTTTTCCACGGCCTGTTCCGCCAGGGTTTTCAGTAATTCAGAGAGCGCCTTTCTGTCCGTGCATACGGGCATCTGCGCCTGTGCGATCCGTAGTGCTGCCATAGAGCGCCTCCTTTCAGAAGATTCAGTGTGTGGCGGGCGCGGATGTGGAATTCCGCACGATAAGCTCTGCGTGGAGCAGGACGGTGCCCAGGGGTACGCCGTTTAACAGTCCGCTCAGTGCGTTGAATCCGCTTTTTCCGAGCTGGATGCGGTCCTGACGGACGGTGGTGAGCGGCGGCGATGTGTATGCTGAGAGCGGGATATCATCGAAGCCGACGATGCTGATATCTTCCGGTACCCGGAGTCCGAGCTGCTGGCACTGGGTGATCGCCGCGCTGGCAAATGTATCCTGACAGCAGATGATCGCCGTCATCTCCATATCGAGAAAACGGGGCAGATGCTTTTCCATACACTCAGACAGATAATAGGAGCATCCGGCGTATGATGGATAGGCTTTCAGCCCGTGACTGCGCATCGCCTGAAAGAACGCCCTGTGGCGTACCTGCATGATATGGGAGCCGAGTGCGCTGCTTAAATATCCGATCTTCCTGTGCCCCAGCTCTTTCAGATGATCTATAGCAAGATCCATCCCTTCTTCATTGTCGATCCCTACGTAGGAGATCATCGGATTGCCGATGATGTGATTGTCATAGAGAACAGCCGGAGTGTGACAGTTGTGGAACTCTTTCATCCACGGCTCCGCAAGGGAAAAACCGAGCAGAAAGGCTCCGGAAAAGTCATGCTGGAGCATGAAAGCGTCATAAGAAATCTCTCTCTGGACGTCCGCGTCCACAGGAACGACCGCCACCTCATATCCCGCGGGCTCCGCGATCTGTCGAAATCCCATGATGATATCATAGGCAAAGTGATGAGGCTCTTCATATTGGATGTTGTTCCTCTGCGCGATGACGCACAGTTTTTTCGCCGGCTTTTTGTATCGGCGCAGCTTTGTGTATCCAAGCTCTACAGCGGTTTCGAGTATTTGTTTTTGTAATGTTTCGCTGATGTCGGGGGCGCTGTTCAGCGCTTTTGAGACAGTACTTTTGGAAATGCCCAGTTTATCAGCGATATCCTGTATAGTTGTCATATTAATTATCCCCCCTGATCATAGAAAAAACTTCTAAATACATTATATATAAAAATGGCATTGAAATCAATGTGAATGATTATCGGTCTGAAATGATTTAGATAAGTTTCGTAAATACAATGGATGAGAGTGTTCATAATAAACATGCACAAAAAATGAATATAAAAATTGTGCATAACAGATAAAATGAAGATGGAAAATGAAAATTGATTGACGATTTATTATGAAAAGCGTATGATGTGAATTAACGAAACAATACGAAACTTATCTAAAGAAGGAAGCTGATATGAGAAGAAGAGCGGTGTCAGCGCTGACGGCGGCGGTCATGGCCGCATCGCTGGCTGTAACAGGGCTCACAGGATGCGGGAGCGGAGACGGCGGAAAAGAGACTGTGCGTCTGATGGTCTGGTCGCCTCAGGGGGATCAGTCGAAAGATAAGGGTGAATGGCTGCAGACGTGCTGCAATGCATTCGCTGAGGAACATCCGGAGTGGGACATCACGTTCGTCTACGGCGTGGCGGACGAGGCCACGTCAGCCGGACAGGTTGCGCAGGATGCGGATGCGAGCGCAGATGTGTTCCTCTATGCGAATGATAACCTGACGACGATGACGGATGCGGACGCTCTGGTGAAGTTCGGGGGAAAGTACAGAGCAGAGATTGAGGCGGCGAATTCGCAGACGTCTCTGGACTCTGTGACAAAGGACGGAGAGATCTACGGCGTGCCGTTCGCCATTAACACATGGTTCATGTTCTATGACAAGAGCGTATTCTCAGAGGAGGACGTAAAGAATCTGGATACGATGCTGGAGAAAGGAGTCGTGTCATTCCCGTTTACGAACTCCTGGTATCTGGCGTCATTCTATATCGGAAACGGGTGTACCCTCTTCGGAGACGGGACAGACGCATCGGCGGGAGTTGATTTCGGCGGAGAGAAAGCGCAGGAAGTGACGGACTACCTTATCGACCTGGAAGCCAATCCGAACTTCCGGATCGACGCGGACGGTTCCGGCATCGCGGGAATGCGTGACGGCAGCGTCAATGCCATGTTCACAGGCTCCTGGGATGCGGCGGCAATACAGGAAGCGCTCGGCGACAATATGGGTGTGGCTGCGCTTCCGACTTACACACTGAACGGGGAAGAAAAGCAGATGTATTCCTATGCAGGCACAAAGGCCGTGGGTGTGAATGCCCAGAGTGATTACATGGTACAGGCTGTGGAGCTGGCTATTTTCCTTGGAAATGAATATTCCCAGCGTCTCCACTATGAACTGGGGGACGTCGTTCCCTGTCATACGGCGCTTCTTGCCGATGAGGATATCATGGCGGATGAAGTCGTAGCGGCGATCAACGACACATTTAACCGCACGTCGATCCTGCAGCCGAATCTGGCCGAGATGAGCAACTGCTGGGTTCCTGTAGAGAACATGGGCAAGGGGATCCGAAACGGATCGATCACCCATGAAAATTCGGCAGAGCAGACAGAGCAGATGAACGAAGCAATGAACAGTGATGGAATCTGAGAATGAGGTGACGAGGATGGGAATATTAAAAAAGAGAGTAAATGAGTTTCCGACTCCGTATACGTGCACAAGAGCAATCCGTGAGGGCGGACCTGAGACAAAGCTTTCCATGGCGCTGATGGGGTTTGGAAATATCGTTCACGGTCAGATCATAAAAGGACTTCTGTATCTGGCTGTAGAAGCGGCGTATATCGTGTTTATGATCATGACGGGCGCGCACTGCCTGGCCATGCTTCCCTCGCTGGGAACGGTCGCTCAGGAAGAGGTATGGGATGAAAGCCTCCAGATTTATACTTACACAGAAGGAGACCAGTCGATCCTGATCCTTCTCTTCGGCGTGGCGACCGTGCTTGTCACATTCCTGATGGTGTGTGCGTGGAGAGGGGCGCTTCGCAGTGCATACAAGGCCGAGTGTCTCGCAAAAGAGGGAAAGCATGTCAACAATTTCGCGGAGGACTTAAAGACACTGCTCCATGAGAACCTGCAGAGACTGCTCATGACCCCGCCGGTGTTCTTTATCGGAGCGTTCACGATCCTGCCGCTGATCTTCATGATCTGTATGGCGTTTACGAACTACAGCAAGATCGACAGCCATCTGATGCTCTTTGACTGGGTGGGACTTGATAACTTTAAAGCGTTGTTTGATTCAACAAGTATCCTGGGAAGTACGTTCTGGTCGGTGCTTGGATGGACTCTTGTGTGGGCGTTCTTTGCAACGTTCTCCAACTACATATTCGGTATGATCGTCTCTCTTCTGATCAACCGCAGGGGGACGAGGGCCAAAGGATTCTGGAGATTCTGTTTCGTACTCTCCTGTGCAGTGCCGATGTTCGTCTCCCTGCTGATCATGAGGACGATGCTTCAGCCGGAGGGCGCGATCAATGTGCTTCTGAGGAATCTGGGGCTGATCGCACAGGATGCGAGCCTTCCGTTCTTTACAGATCCGACATGGGCGAGAGTGACTGTTATTGTGATCAATGTATGGGTAGGCGTACCTTACACACTTCTGCAGCTCACCGGCGTGCTCCAGAATATTCCGGCAGAGCTCTACGAAGCGGCGAAAGTGGACGGAGCCAATGCGCTCCAGATCTTCACGAAGATCACGCTGCCGTATATGCTGTATGTGACGACTCCGTACCTGATCGTCACATTTACGGGAAATGTCAATAACTTCAACGTCATATACCTGCTGTCCGGCGGTGATCCTGTTACCGATCTGTCGTCCACGGCGGGCAAGACGGATCTGCTTGTCACGTGGCTGTACAAACTGACTATTGACAGGCAGTACTACAATATCGGAGCCGTCATAGGTATCCTGACGTTCGTGATCCTTGCAATAGCTGCACTGCTGACATACAGGAATACGAAGTCATATAAAGAAGAAGGAGGGTTCTAGGCATGGCAGGAAAGAAAATACAGTCGGCAAAAAGGAAACGTTTTATCAATAATTCGATCGTCCATGTGATCCTGGCGGTACTGGCGGTGATCTGGGTATTCCCGATCGTATGGGTAGTACTGACGAGCTTCCGTGCGGAGCAGGGCTCCTATGTGTCAACCTTTCTTCCGCAGTCCTATACACTGGATAACTACATCAGGCTGTTCACGGACACGACGATCCTGAACTTCCCGCAGATGTTTATGAACACACTGTTCATTGCGATCTTCTCGTGTATCCTTTCGACATTTTATGTGCTGGCAGTTTCCTACTGTCTGTCGAGGCTCCGCTTTAAGCTTAGAAAGCCGTACATGAACATGTCAATGATCCTTGGACTGTTCCCCGGATTCATGTCAATGATCGCTGTATACTTCATCCTCAAGGCAATCGGTCTCACCGAGGGAAATCTGATCAAGCTGGCGCTGATCCTTGTGTACTCAGGAGGGGCGGGCTTAAGCTTCCAAATCGCGAAAGGGTTCTTTGATACGATCCCGATTGCGGTAGATGAGGCGGCTCTTCTGGACGGATGTACGAGATGGCAGATCTTTACGAAGATCACGCTGCCGCTGAGCAAGCCGATCGTCATCTATACGGTACTTACATCTTTTATGGCGCCATGGCTGGACTTTATATTTGCGAAAGTTATATGCCGTGCGAACTCAGACCAGTATACGATCGCCATCGGTCTCTGGAATATGCTCCAGAAAGAGTATATCGATAACTGGTATACATGCTTTGCGGCCGGCGCGGTACTGATCTCGATCCCGATCGCTGCGCTGTTCCTGTACATGCAGAGATACTATGTAGACGGACTGTCAGGAGCGGTCAAAGGCTGATCAGAATAATTACAGCAGATATGAGATGGACAGTCGGGTACGGTGTGAACGGCAACCTGTGTTCATCTCATATTCTGGCATATAAAGGACTGCCCGTTTCGGGCGGAAAATGAAATAATACAGGAAAGGGCATGATATATGAAGACAGCATTAGAGTGGAAAAAGTATTATTCCAGCCCGGAATTCCGGGAACATTACATCTATGATAAGAACGATCTGGGGGTGAGCTGTACGGACAGCGGGACTTCTTTCAAGCTGTGGAGTCCTTCGGCAGACAGTGTCACCCTGAATCTGTATCAGGAGGGAAGCGGGGGAGAAGCTTACACGCATATCCCTATGAAGAGAGAAGATAAAGGCGTATGGAGCTGGTCTTCTGATAGAAATCTGCACGGGGCCTACTATGATTATTCTCTGATATTCGAAGGTGAGAGTGTGCGCTCTGCGGATCCTTATGCATATGCCTGCGGCGTCAACGGGAGACGGAGCATGGCGGTGGACCTGAAGAGAACGGACCCGGAAGGATGGGAAAATGACCGGGCGCCGGAAAAAGGGGCGGAACAGATCATCTATGAGCTTCATGTCAAGGAATTTTCCTGGGATCCGTCCGGTGGTTTCCCGGAAAAGTACAGGGGAAAATACAAAGCATTTACATGCCCGGATACAACACTTTTCGGAGACGGCATCCATCCGACAGGGATGGGATATATGAAAGATCTGGGCGTCACCCATGTGCAGATCATGCCGGCTTATGACTACGGGTCGGTCAATGAGGCGGGAAAAGATACAGAGTTCAACTGGGGATACGATCCGGTGAACTACAATGTACCCGAGGGCTCCTACTCCACGGATCCGGCACACGGAGAGGTGCGCATCCGGGAGATGAAAGAGATGATACAGGCGCTGCATTCACAGGGGTTCCGTGTTATCATGGATGTGGTGTATAATCATACATATTCTCTGGATTCCTGGTTCCAGAGGACAGCGCCCTGGTATTTTTACCGCGTATTTGACGACGGGCGCATCTCCAACGGGTCGGCTTGCGGCAACGACGTCGCGAGCGAGCGTGAAATGTGTGCAAAATACATACTGGAATCTGTTCTGTACTGGACGGAAGAATACCATATCGACGGTTTCCGCTTTGATCTGATGGGGCTTCTGGATGTAGATCTGATGAACCGGATCCGCAGGGAGCTCGACGTGCGTTACGGCAAAGGAGAGAAGCTCCTCTTCGGAGAACCGTGGGCGGCGGCGGAGACTGCTATAGAAGGGGGAGCCGTCCAGGCACTGAAGAAGAATATGAGGCTTCTGGATGAGAATATCGGGATGTTCTGTGACGATACAAGGGACGCGGTGAAAGGATCAGCCTTGAAGATCAAACGGCCGGGGTTCATCAACGGAGCACCGGGAAAAGAGAACGATATCATCCAAAGCACCAGGGCATGGTGTACGCCGCAGCATGGAAGTGCAGATGCAGGCGTTAAAGCGCCGTCTCAGGTCATTACATATGTATCGGCTCATGACAACCAGACATTGTGGGATAAGCTTGCCGAGACTCTGCCGGAGGCGGATGCGGCGGAGAGGATGCGCCTGAACCGCATGGCGGCGGCTCTTTATATGACATGCCAGGGAAATCTGTTCTTCCTGTCAGGGGAAGAATTCGCGCGGACGAAAAACGGACTGGAAGATTCCTTCAACGCACCGATTGCACTGAACCGTCTGGACTGGAAGCAGGCGTGGGAGAACCAGCCTCTCGTAGAATATTATAAAGGGCTCATTGCCCTGCGCACCAGACTCCCGGGCCTCTGTGACAAATCTGCCCGGGCTTCGGAGCGGATCGGCAATGTGGAAATATCGGACGGTATGGTAAGCTTTGAGGTAGATAACCGGTCGGAAACAGGATGCCAGAAATGGGACCGGTTAAAGATCATATATAACAGGACACGTGAATACAGACACGTTATGGCAAAGGGAAGCAGATGGACCGTCCTTTGCGACGGGGAGGACAGCAGACTGTGGACTTCCGTAAAGTATGTGAGCCCGGATCTTAAAGCAGCGCCTCAGAGCGTGCTCATTCTGGGCAGGCTTGCAGAGAAAACCGGGGGTGGAACAGGCGGTATGGGAGATATGACAGCAGGTGTGGCAGCAGATATGGAAGCAGACGATACAGCAGGAACAGAGACATGGGAGAAACAGGCAGTATGAAATGGATCTATGGGAAACCGGATTGGAAGACATTTGAGAGAGGACAGGAAAACTGTTATCTTATGACAAACGGGCTGGGCGGTTATTCTTCGCTGACTGTGACGGGATCTGCAGCCCGCAATGACCATGCGTTTCTTATGGCCTGTACGAAAGCGCCGAATAACCGGTATAATATGGTTCACCGGCTGGCAGAGCGTCTGGAGATAAAGCAGGAAACCTATACTTTGTCATCCCAGGAATTTGCAGGCGGAAACTGCGAAAACGCAGACAGAAGCCGTGAAAACGGCTGTCGGTATCTGACTGAATTTGCCTATGAAGATACGCCTGTGTGGCGCTTCCTCATAAACGGCGTGGAAATCGAAAAGGAAGCAGCCTTAAAGCAGGGGGAGAATACGGCTGTGGTCTGCTACAGAGTGACGAACCGGAGCCGCGGCGATGTGCGTCTGACAGTGACGCCGTTTTATCAGTTTGCCCCGAAAGGCGAAGGGGCGGAACTAAATGGAACATTCCGTCACTCTGCCGGCAGGGTGGAAAGCGGACATATGGGCCTGCACTATATGACGAACGGCCGTGTGACAGAGATCCCGGAGACTGTGGAGCAGTATTATTATTCTTATGACGCATGTGACGGCAGGAAAAGCACAGGGAAAGCGGCGGCATGCCATCAGATCAGTCTGGATGTGGAGAGCGGCGGCAGCAGTACACTGGCTGTTTTGTTCAGTGTGGAACAGGATTACGCAAAAGCGCAGGATCAAAGTGCTGCAGAGACGGCTGAGTCTGTCATACGGGAGATGAAAGACGAGCGGAAGAAGCTGGAACTCCGGTCAGGATTGCATGACGAGACTGCACGCTTTCTCGTAAAGAGCGCCCATCAGTTTGTCTCTCGCCGTGAATCTACCGGCGGGAAAACGATCCTGGCAGGCTTCCCCTTCTTTGAGGACTGGGGACGCGATACGATGATCGCACTTCCGGGCGTGTGCCTGGCTGCGCGTCAGTATGAGGACGCCAGATCCATCCTGAGAACCTTTGCCCGTTATGAAAGGGATGGGCTTATGCCGAACCTGTTCCCTGAGGGAAAGAGCGAGCCCAGGTATAATACGGCGGATGCGGCGCTCCTTTTCATCAACTGCGTCTGGCTGTATTACAAAGTTTCAGGGGATGGAGCATTTATAGAAGAGATGTATCCGGTCATGGAACGGATTGTCGGCTGCTATCAGAAAGGAACGGATTATGAGATACGCATGGACGATGACGGCCTGGTCACAGCCGGCAGCGGTCTTGACCAGGTCACATGGATGGATGTGCGGGTAAACGATATCCTTCCCACGCCCCGGCATGGAAAACCGGTAGAAATCAATGCTTACTGGTACAATGCCCTCAGGATCATGGGAGAGTGCGCGCGTCTGCTGCAGAAGGATCCGTCAGCGTATGAAAAGACTGCGGCAAAGACAAAAGAAGCATTTACAGAGAAATTCTGGATGGAGGAACATCACTGCCTGAAAGACGTGCTCTCGGGAAGCGGTGCTGACATGCAGATACGCTGCAACCAGATATGGGCAGTGTCTTTACCATTTACGATGCTGGACGGGGAGAAAGAGAGACAGGTAGTGGATACTGTATTTGAAAAGCTGTATACGCCATACGGCCTCAGGACTCTGGATAAAGACGATCCGGAATTTCAGCCGGTATACGGAGGCGAAGTGCTGAAAAGAGACCTTGCCTACCACCAGGGAACTGTATGGAGTTATCCTCTGGGCGCGTACTATCTGGCGTATCTGAAAGTCAACGGATACAGCGATGACGCAAAGGCATATGTCAGAAGACAGATGGAAGTGCTTGAAAACGCTCTTCGTGAGGGCTGTATCGGGCAGCTTCCGGAGATTTACGACGGAGAACATCCGGTCTCATCAAAAGGATGCTTCGCACAGGCGTGGAGTACGGGCGAGCTGCTCCGGGTGTATGAGGCACTGGAAAGAGGAGAAACTTTCCGGTAAATCCGGCAAAAGAGCGGAGAGATAGAAGAAATAACGATAAAGCGGAGGAAAGGAAAATGGATTTTGCAGCAGTATATCACAAGACATCAGAACAGATGAGCTACCCGCTGGACGAGGATCGGCTGGTCGTCAATCTGAAAACGGGATACGACGTAAAGAGAGTGTTTATTATCCATGGAGATCCATTTGAGGCCGGGATACTGGGCGGGAACGAGAGATGGACGGGCGAGAGGGAGGAACTCGTCTATAAAAAGCGTCTTCCTCAGCAGATCTGGTGGACGACCACACTTGTACCGCCCTATAAACGGTGCAAATATTACTTTGAACTACATACGGATGACGAAGTCTGGTATTACTTTGAGGATGGGTTCCTCACGGAAGAACAGGTAAATATGCCGGGGCGCCTGCTCCAGTATTTTATCGTGCCGTGGATGAATCCGGCGGATGTAAACCGGACGCCTGCATGGGTCAATGATACGGTATGGTATCAGATCTTCCCGGACAGGTTCTGTAACGGCAGGCCTGACCGCAGAGAAGAAGGCATACTTCCGTGGCAGACCGGACCGGTGACAAACGAAGAAAGATACGGCGGCGATCTGGAAGGGATCCGGCAGAAGCTGCCGTATTTAAGAGATCTAGGCATCACGGGCATCTATCTGACTCCGATTATGGAGGCAGAGACAAACCATAAATATGACACAAAAGATTACACGAAAATAGATCCCTCTTTCGGCGATGGGGAGACAATGAAAAGACTTGTGTCCGAAGCTCACGAGCTGGGGATCCGGGTAATGGCGGACGCAGTGTTCAACCACTGCGTAAGAAAATTTGCGCCCTGGCTGGATGTGCAGGAAAAAGGAGCAGACTCACCATATGCGGAATGGTTTATGGTCAATGACTGGACGCAGATCAAAAAGAGAGAGGATACGAGAGACGGCAGGTTCTATTCCTTTGCCTTTGCAGACTGGATGCCGAAGCTGAATACAAACAATCCGGAAGTAATCGGATATTTCTGCAAAGTATGCGAACAGTGGATTCGTGATTTTGATATTGACGCCATTCGCTTTGACGTGGGCAATGAAGTGTCGCACCGGTTTTTGAAGCAGATGCGGACGCATTTAAAACAGATCAAACCGGATATCTATCTGTTGGGAGAGATCTGGCATGACGCCAGCCAGTGGCTGATGGGAGACGAGTATGACTCTGTCATGAACTATCCGCTGATGAGCGGTATTCACGACTTTTTTCTGGACGCTTCTATGGATAAAAAAGAGTTTGAGTACATGGTCAACCGCTGTTATACTATGTATATGCAGCAGAATAACAATGTATTGTTCAATCTCCTCGACTCTCATGATACAGAGAGGCTGATGAACCGGTTCCATGATCTGGATATCTTTTATCAGCAGCTTGCCGTCCTGTTCACTCTGCCGGGAAGCCCCTGTATCTTCTATGGTACGGAGATCGCCATGGAGGGCGGATTTGACCCGGACTGCCGCAGATGCATGCCCTGGGACGAGATCGGGAGTGAGGAAAATCAGGAGAAGATCCGGTCTGTGAAACAGCTGATCCGGATGCGTCAGACGGAAGAGACGTGCAGAAGCCCGCATTTCCATTTCCCGAATCACTATGCAGAGAGCAGGTGTGTGGAGTATATCAAGCTCGACTCAGAGAACCGGAAGCTGGAAGTCGTCCTGAACTGCTCGGAAGAGCCGGTGTCTGTAGGAGAAGGCGGAGAAATTTTATTTGAGAGAAATTATGACGGCGGTACCTTGGGAAAGAACGGTACTTTGATTAGAAAGAAAGAGGTGTAATGATGACAGAGAAGAAACAGCCATGGTGGAAAAACGCAGTAGTCTATCAGATTTATCCGAAAAGCTTTCAGGATTCCAACGGGGATGGTATAGGAGATATCCAGGGCATTATCAGCCGGCTGGATTATCTTGAAGACCTGGGAATCGATGCGGTATGGATTTCACCCATGTACTGCTCGCCTCAGGATGACAACGGTTATGACATTTCGGATTATCAGGATATTGATCCTATGTTCGGAAGTCTGGATGATATGGAAGAGCTGATCGCGAAGGCAAAAGAAAAGAATATACGGATCATCATGGATCTGGTACTGAACCATACTTCAGATGAACACAGATGGTTCCTGGAGGCAAAAAAAGGAAAAGACAACCCTTACCACGATTACTATGTGTGGAAAGACGGTGAGGAGGGAGTATACCCCAATGATATGAAAGCTACGTTCGGCGGCCCGGCATGGGAGTGGGTTCCGGAGCTGAAACAGTATTATTTCCATCAGTTCTCTGTAAAACAGCCTGACCTGAACTGGGAAAATCCGAAGGTGCGCCGTGAGATCTACGATATGATCCTCTGGTGGATGGACAAAGGCGTGGGAGGATTCCGCCTTGACGTGATCGACCAGATTGCCAAAGAGCCGGATAAAATGATCACCAACAATGGACCGAGACTCCATGAATTTCTGCAGGAGATGAGCCGGGAGACATTCCAGAAAGGAGATCTGATCACTGTAGGCGAGGCGTGGGGCGCGACTCCGGAGATTGCAAAACTCTACAGCAATCCGGACGGAAGCGAGTTCTCCATGGTATTTCAGTTTGAACACATGGTGATGGATCAGCAGGAAGGGAAGGAAAAGTGGGATCTTGCACCGCTTCCTTTTGTAAAATTGAAAAAATGTCTGGCAAAATGGCAGAATGAACTGTATGGAAAAGGGTGGAACAGCCTGTTCTTCGATAACCATGATCTGCCCCGTATCGTCTCACGATGGGGAGACGACGGCAAATATCGCAAAGAGTCTGCCAAGATGCTTGCTCTCGTGCTCCACGGAATGCAGGGAACGCCTTATGTTTACCAGGGCGAGGAACTGGGCATGACAAACGTGAAGTTCCCGGACATCAGCTATTACGAGGACATTGAGACGGTCAACATGTATCATGAGAGACTGGAAGCAGGATATGCGAAGGATGATATCATGCGCTCGATTTATGCGAAAAGCCGCGATAACGCCCGCACGCCGATGCAGTGGAGCTCTGAAGAAAATGCCGGATTTACAACGGGGAAACCGTGGATCAGGATGAACCCGAATTACACGGAGATCAATGCAGAAAGTGAAAGGAAAGATCCGGATTCGGTGTACCATTTCTACCGGAAACTGATCCACATGAGAAAAGAGTATCCGGTCTTTGTGGATGGGAAATTTGAACTGCTCTTTCCCGACGATGAGCAGATCTTCGCCTATGTGCGCAAGGACGACGATTCACAGATGCTTGTCTGCGCCAACTTTACCGGTGAGCCGGCGGAGTGCACGATCAGCGGAGAGTGGAAAGACGCACAGGCGCTGATCCATAATTACCAGGGAGAGCTGAGCTGGGGCATGGACAGTGTGAAGATAGAACTTAAGCCGTATGAGGCGTTTATATTATATAGATGATATAAAATTATCCGGGGAGTAAAGCCGGGGTGAGTTGACAGAATGAAGACAAAGTAGGGATTTCCCCGCTTTGTCTTCATTCATTTACGGATTCTTTTGGGTACAAATACGATTCCAAGATCCATATTCAGACCATCTGCCAGACGCTTTAGAAGTTTTAATGAAGGATTCCTTGTTCCATTTTCCAAGCGGCTGATATCAGCCTGAGGAATTCCTGTTTTTTCAGCCAGTTCTTTTTGTGTAAGATGTTGTGATGTTCTTGCATCGACAATAGCTTTGATAATATCGAATTCAGGCTCCAAGGCATCCCATTCTTTTTTGAATTCTGCATTTTCCATTTGCTGATTTAAAGTTTCGCGAAAATTTTTTCCCATTTTATTCACCTGCTTTCACGTTATAAAGTTTTCTGCGTTTTTTTGCCAGATCTATTTCCCGCTTTGGCGTTTTTTCGCTTTTTTTCACAAAGCCGTTAGTTAATATGATTTTCTAAAAGTTCAAGCATTCTAAATATTTTTGCCTGCATTTTATATTCCTGCGATAATATAAAATCTTCTACAGGATATGTTCCGTCATCTTTTTGGAAATATTCCACTTCAAAATTCATTCAATCTCACCTATCTTCTGTATATATGTAATTATATGTCATATATCACATAAAGTCAATTGTTAAACTGCCACGTTTTTGCATAGAAATATAGATTCGATGCTTGACACAGCCGTGCTGCCTGGGGTAGAATAACCGATGTAGACAAAGCGTTGAAGAGAACAGTAAGCTGTCTGTGCATCGACAGAGAGGGATCGCAGGCTGAAAAGATCCTGTTGTACGGCATGACTGAAGACCACCTCCGAGCGGCCCTAATCAGGCACGGTGATTCCGTTATCATCATATGAATTAAGATGGTTTTCCATGGAAAACAAGCAGGGTGGAAC
>CALWAR010000083.1 GCA_944375765.1 uncultured Mediterraneibacter sp.
CTCTCTAAGGTTGCTGCCAAGGCTGCCGATGCAGACATCGGCAACAGAGCCGGAAAGCGGTTCTTCCCCCCCCCCCCCGATCGGACAATAGTCTCCCGGTATCCGTCGAATATCAGAAAGTGACCGGTGGGATTACCTCCGGAGGAACCTTTACAATTGTTTCCTCTAACAGTAATGACAGCAATTTGAGAATTGTGCATCTCACAAACGGTACCACACATTTAGACCGCTGCGGAGTCAGTAATGCAGGGGATACCCTGACACCTGCGGATTGCACAGTGTCCCAGTATACCGGCACCAACGCCCATACCTGGACGATTTCCGCTGACGGGGACGGCTATACAATCCAAAGCCAGACGGCAAACGGCGGATATATCAATATTGCTGAAAATTCTGCACAGGCCGGTAGCAGTCCGCAGGTTCTGCAGATTGAAGAGAGCCGGGAAAGCGGGCTGTATACGATTAGCCGGGAAATTGAAGGCGTCCCATATTATCTGACTTATGACAACGGATGGACTTCAAGCGAAACCGCATATCCGGTATATCTCTACGTAGAAACAGAGGTACAGGCGGAAATCCTGCCAAACGGCAGCAGTTCTACGGGAATTACTGCGGATCAGCCCTTTGATGCCAGGACCGGCGGGAGCACGAATTTCCGTATTCCGTCTCTGATCACTCTGGATGACGGCAGTCTGCTGGCTGCTATCGACGCCCGGTGGAATCATGCGGGCGACGCCTGCGCCCTTGATACCATCCTCAGTAAATCCGAAGACGGCGGAAAAACATGGACGTACAGCTTCCCTAACTATTTTAATGACAGTACGGACGCACAACATCAACATGCCACCGCTTTCATCGACCCGGCTATGATCCAGGATGATAATGGTACGATCTATCTGCTGGCTGATCTGTTCCCCGGCGGCGTTGCCTTGAATACTGCGCCATATAGACCTCTCGAGGACAGCGGTTATAAGGAAATCGGCGGCGAATACCGCCTGGTACTGTACGATTCGCCTGAGCCTGCCAGTCAGACCAGTCATACACATTATGTAGGAGACTTTGATACTGACGGTTATGCTCCTGTTATAAACGTTTCTACCGGTGGAACAGATTACTATGTAGACCAGTGGTATTATCTCTATGATAAAAACAAGGACAAACTCTACTGCGAGCAGCTGGGCAGCAGCAAATATGTACAGCAGAATGTCTTTTACTATAAGGCGTCTCTGCATGTAACGGCTGCCTCTTACCTGTGGCTGGTCACATCCAGGGACGGCGGAAAGAACTGGTCCGCGCCCGTCATGCTCAACGAACAGGTTCGTACCGGGCTTGAAAACAACGCCAGATTCTACGGCGTCGGCCCCGGCCGCGGCCTGGTGACTTCCACCGGACGGATCATCTTCCCCTGCTATACTTTTTATGATGCTGACGGCGCGAGCAGCGTAATATATTCCGATAACAACGGACAGACATGGAAGCGCAGCGAAGACCTCAGATGGCAGACTTCAGAAGCAACGGTGGTGGAAGTAGACGGAAGACTCTATATGTTTGCCCGTCATGGAGGCTATGCAGTTTCCGATGACTGGGGAGAGACATGGTCGGAGCGAAAAGATGTAACCGGAGCAAACATTCATACCAACTGCCAGATCAATGCGATCGTCTATTCCAAAATGATTGACGGCAAGCCTGCCATCCTGCTTTCCTGTCCTACCGGAAACAGTCGCTCCAATGGAATGGTCTATGTGGGTCTGGTGCAGGAAAACGGCGATATCAGTTGGGATTACGAATACTCTGTCACTGACGGTTATTATGCTTACTCCAGCCTGACCGAACTGAAAGACGGTTCCATTGGTCTGTTATACGAGAATGCGAGCGCATCCGCACGTTATGTGAATATCCCGATCAATGCGATCGCTCCTGACGCAGCAATCAGCAATGCACGGTCTCTGGACATTCCATTGTATGGCAAGTACACCCAGACCGTCTCCAATGGTTTTGCAGGATATGACAAGATTGATACCAGTATCGTAGACATCAAGGTTGCTGACAACAGGAACGGCACTTATGCAGTAACCTATACCGGAAAGAAAGAGGGCGCGGTAACGTTTACCGAGACGTACTCAGGCTGCGAATACACGGTTACTGTGGCGCCTGAGACACTGGTTGAGGCTTCTCCCGTGGAATCCGGCAATACGAGTACCATTGATCTGACCGGCAGTAATATCGGCGATGTCTATGTGGCAGATCCTTCTGTCGCTAAGGCAGAGATCAGAACTGTCTCCTATGCAGATGCCCTCGGCGACTGCCCGGGAAGCCTGGGGACGGACGCCAGCTATACCGGCGATGTTGTCGGATTGAGCAATGCATTGTATACATTTACCGACAGAAGCGGCAACTGGGAGATTTCCAATACCGCCAGCGATGGAACACCTGTCTATCTTAACCTTGACAACAGTGGAAGAAATCCGGGAAAAACCAGTCCCGCTGCATTTGAATTGACGGCAGGAACCGCAGATGGCACATTCCTGTTACGCGATACTTCAGCCAATACTTATCTTTATTTCTATCGCAACGGGACTAATACCTTTGACCGATACAGCACCAGCGGGCAATCTGCTGAAGAGATGAAGATTTACCGCCCTGCGACTGATGGGGATACATCCAGCGCCGAAATTCCCGGCTATGTCCAGGTGACAGATGCAGGGGAAATCACCGACGCCGGTCAGTATCTGATCACAGCCGCTGTGGAGGATACCTATTATGCCCTTTACCTTTCCACCAGCACCAGTGACTATTATGCGCATGTTATTAAGGTGGAACCTGCAAAAGAGTTCTCACAGCTTGTTGTCACCGGTATTGCTCCCGGCACAACAGATATCGCTGTCGGAGACGCCGTTTATCGAATTACTGTAAACGGCTATGAGGATCCTGTGTTTGAATGGAGTGATGATTATTCTTCTTCTGCGGCTACCTTTAACCGTACAGATGGAGGTCAGGCAGCAGGGGAAAATTGTACTGTAACCAGACAGACCACTGACGCTACCTGCACTGCTGCCGGCAAAACGGTCTATACCGCTACTGTAGAATTTAACGGTCAAACCTACACAGATACCAAAGAAGTGACGATACCTGCCGCCGATCATACTTATGGCGAACCCGTTTTCACCTGGTCCGGGGACTACTCCTCCTGTACCGCAGCCGTGACCTGCTCTGATTGCAGTACGTCCGCTGATTTACCCTGCCGGGTGAGCAGCCGGATCACTGACGCTACTGACACGACCGAAGGATCTATAGTTTACACTGCAGAAGTAATTATTGATGGCGAAAGCTACAGTTCCACTGCCACCGTGACGCTCCCTGCTACAGGCGCTGATATGCCTTCCACCGATGCGCCTGCTACAGGAGTCGATACGCCTTCCACCGATACGCCTGGAACAGGAACGGAGACGCCAGGCACAGGAACGGAAACACCAGGCACAGGCACAGAAACGCCAGGCACAGGCACAGAAACGCCTGTTACGGAAACACCTGACACGATAGACAGGAACAGCCTGCAGACACTGGCAACTTCGCTTGAGCAGTATTATAACCAGTTGAGTAACTATACTCCGGAGACTGCCCGGGCATTCAGAGAGGCTTATGAGGAGGTGCTGAGGGTACTGGCGGATCCCAACGCAAGCCCGTCGGTAGTGAAAGGAGCATATCTGGCTCTGCAGGAGGCGGCCAACGGCCTGGTTGCTCAGAACAGCGCCGGTACAGGCACTGGAACTGGCACAGGGACGGGCACGGGCACTGGAACTGGAACTGGCACAGGAACGGGCGGAACTGACGGAACACCTGCATCGAACACCGGACAGACGGAAAGCGGCGGCAATGCATCCGCAGGCGGGAGAGCCGTACAGACAGGAGACGACAGCACACAGGCTGTTGCGGCAGCGGCAGCGGCGCTGCTTGCAGGCGGAACAATCGTGGCTGTGCTGATAAGCAGAAAGAAGTATCTTAAGTAACAGAACATTCAAAGAGCTTCCCACGGGACAAGATGAAAAGGTCCATGTGGGAAGCTCAGATTTTTTATTGGAAAGATAAAATCATGTATGGATTTTGTCTTTTTTTTGAATTATATGATATAATTACAATAATTTAGGGGAAGACGTCAATAATATCAGAATAAGAGAGATGGAGGAAAAGTTATGTTAGAAAAAGTTGACCTGACAAAAAAGATCCCGAAAGAGGAATATAAAGAGAGGATGCCGGAACTTGAAGAGCGGCTGGGACGTCTGCAGAGAGAGTGCAAGGCGCTTGGGATCCCGGTGCTGATCGTGTTTGAGGGATTCGGGGCGGCGGGAAAAGGACTGCAGATCGGACGCCTCATCCAGAGCATGGATCCGCGCGGATTTGAGGTATATACCATTAAGAACGAGACGGAAGAAGAGAGGATGCATCCTTTTATGTGGAGATTCTGGACCAAAACGCCGGAGAGGGGCAGGATTTCGGTCTTTGACGGAAGCTGGTACAGAAGAGTGCTGATAGACCGGTTCGAGAAGCGGACAAAGACAAAAGATCTCCCGGCTGCGTTCCATTCGATCAACTCTTTTGAACAGCAGCTTGCTGAGGACGGCAGCCTTATCATCAAACTGTTCCTTAACATCGACAGGAAAGAGCAGAAAAAACGGTTTGACAGACTGGCGAAGAACAAAGAGACCGCATGGCGCGTCAGTCAGGGAGACCGGGAGAGGAACGCCCGCTACGACGAGTACGCAAAGATGATGGAGGAGATGCTCTTTAAGACGGATACAGATTATGCGCCGTGGACGATCGTCGAGTCTATGGACCGCAGATTTGCCACGCTTAAGATCTACACGACGGTGATCAGGGCGATGGCGGCCCAGATCGGGAAAGTACAGGGCCAGAACGCCGAAAAAGCAGCAGAGACAGACAGCGCGGCAGACGCAGGCGAGATCGAAAAGATCGCGCGCGAAGCAAACGCCCGGATGAAAGATCTGCAGGTTTCCATCCTCTCAAAGGCAGACCTGACCCTGAGCTATACAAGGGAGGAATATAAGGAGAAGCTGGATAAGCTCCAGAAGAAGATCGAGAAGCTCCACGGGGAGCTCTACCGGAGGAGGATCCCGGTAGTCCTTGGATTCGAGGGGTGGGACGCCGGAGGAAAGGGAGGCGCGATCAAGAGGCTGACGGCAAAGATGGATGCAAGGGGCTATGTGGTGAACCCGACGGCTTCCCCGAACGACATTGAGAGAGCGCATCATTATCTGTGGAGATTCTGGAGGGCGATGCCAAAGGACGGACATGTGGCCATCTTTGACCGCACATGGTACGGGCGCGTGATGGTAGAGCGGATCGAGGGGTTCTGCACAGCAGAAGAGTGGAAAAGAGCATACAAAGAGATCAACGACATGGAGAAAGACCTGTATGATGCAGGTGCTGTCGTCATCAAGTTCTGGATGCATATTGACAAGGACGAGCAGGAGAGGCGATTTAAAGAGCGTCAGGAAAATCCGGAGAAGCAGTGGAAGATCACGGATGAGGACTGGCGCAACCGTGAGAAATGGGATCTGTATGAGGAGGCGGTAAATGAGATGCTGATGCGCACTTCGACAGACTATGCCCCGTGGGTGGTCGTCGAGGGGAACAGTAAATATTACGCCCGGGTGAAAGTGCTCAGGACTGTAGTAGAGGCGATCGAAAAACGCCTGAAAGAGGAGTGACGGTATGACGATCAGAGAGCAGATGGAGGAAAGAGAAGTACAATATCTCAGCAGGTATGCAGCGCTGAGCCGTGATACGAAAGGGAGGGCGCGCAAAGAAGCCCAGTGCGACATACGGCCGGTATTCCAGAGGGACAGGGACAGGATCCTTCACTGCAAAGCGTTCAGGAGGCTCAAACAGAAGACACAGGTGTTCCTGCTCCCCAGCGGCGACCATTACAGGACACGGCTGACGCACACACTGGAAGTCTCCCAGAACGCGCGGACGATAGCGAAAGCGCTCCGGCTGAACGAGGATCTTGTAGAAGCCATCGCCCTGGGGCACGACCTGGGCCATACGCCTTTTGGACATGCAGGCGAGAGGGCGCTTAATACAGTCTATCATTTCTCCCATCAGAAACAAAGCCTCAGAGTGGTGGACTGCATTGAAAAGGACGGGAAAGGGCTGAACCTCACATGGGAAGTAAGAGACGGGATACTCAATCACCAGACGGCCGGACGCCCGCACACGCTTGAGGGGCAGGTTCTGAGGATCTCGGACAAACTGGCATATATTTATCATGACATGGACGATGCGATCCGGGGAGGAATACTGACGGAAGACGATATACCGGCAGATATACGGAATATACTGGGGAACTCGTGCAAAGCGAGGCTGAACAGACTGATCCACGACGTCATCACAAACAGTATGAACCGCCCGGAAATCTGCATGTCGCCGGCGGTGGAGAAAGCGATGGCAGATCTCAGGAAGTTCATGTTTGAGAATGTCTACCTCAATCCGAAAGCAAAGGGGGAGGAAGACAAGGCGGTACATATGACAGAACAGCTCTTCGACTATTATATGAAACATATCGACATGCTGCCGGATCAGTTCAGGAATGCCCTGGAACATTCCGACGTCAGCAGGGAGCAGGTCGTGTGCGATTACATCGCAGGGATGACAGACTCGTATGCCGTGAAGAAATTCCAGGATCATTTTGTGCCGAAATCATGGAAAATTTAAAAAAATAAAGGAAAGCAAAGACTTTTGTCGAATATAATTAATAGGGTATTCTTTTTGGAGGCGGAACATGTACTATCCTGATGAACTGATTGAAGAGATAAGGGCCAGAAATGACATAGCAGATGTGATCTCCGGCTATGTCCGGCTGCAGAAGAAAGGCAGTTCCTACTTCGGGCTGTGCCCTTTTCACAACGAAAAGACTCCCTCTTTTTCTGTCAGCAGACAGAAGCAGATGTACTATTGTTTCGGATGCGGGGCAGGCGGGAACGTCTATACGTTCCTTATGGAATATGAGAACTTTTCTTTCACGGAGGCGGTAAAGTTCCTTGCAGACCGGGCGGGGGTCGAACTGCCCGAAGCCGAATACTCAAAAGAGGCAAAGCAAAAGGCGGATCTTCGCGCGTCGCTTCTCGAAGTAAACAAGACGGCCGCAAGATACTATTATGCGCAGCTCAGGTCTGAACGGGGAGCCAGAGCGTACGCTTATCTGAAAGACCGCCGGCTTACAGACGATACGGTCAAAGCATTCGGCCTTGGATATTCCAATGTGTTCAGCGACGATCTGTATAAATATCTGCGCTCACAGGGATATACCGAGGAACTGATACGGCAGGCCGGACTGGTCAATACAGACGAGAAAAACGGCGTGTACGACAAGTTCTGGAACCGGGTGATCTTTCCGATCATGGATGTGAACAGCAGGGTGATCGGTTTTGGCGGCCGTGTGATGGGAGACGGGAAACCGAAGTATCTGAACTCTCCGGAGACGCCCATCTTCGATAAGAGCCGGAACCTGTACGGACTGAACCGGGCGAGGACGTCGAGAAAGCCGTATCTTCTCCTGTGCGAGGGATACATGGATGTGATATCGCTCCATCAGGCCGGGTTCACAAATGCGGTGGCGTCTCTGGGAACGGCGCTGACGCCCGGACATGCTTCTCTTATCAGACGGTATGCCAGTGAAGTGTATCTTACATACGACAGCGACGACGCCGGGACAAGGGCGGCGCTCAGAGCAGTGCCGATCCTGAGAGAGGCCGGGATATCGGCAAAGGTCGTCCGCATGGATCCCTACAAGGATCCCGACGAATTTATCAGGAACCTCGGGCCGGAGGAATATGAGAAGCGGATCCAGAGCGCCCGGAATGGTTTTATGTTCGGGCTTGAGATGCTTGAGAAAGAATACGATATGGCGTCGCCGGAAGGGAAGACTGCTTTTTTCCGGGAGGCTGCCAGACGGCTGACGGTATTTGAGGACGAGCTGGAGCGGAACAATTACATCGAGGCTGTGGCGTCCGCGTACAGGGCAAGTCCGGACAGCCTGAGAAAACTCGTGGCGAAGACGGCGGTAAGCGCCGGGATGGCAAGGCCGACGGAGCGACCCAGGCGCTCCGGGGAGAGAAAGAAGCCCAGAGAGGACGGCGCTCTTACGGCACAGAAAGCGCTCCTTACATGGATGATCGAGGATGAACGGCTCTACGATAAGATCAGCAGCTACATACACCCCGAAGACTTTACAGAGGGGATCTACCGGAAAGTTGCGGAACTTCTGTACGGGCAGCGCAGGGAAGGCGAACTCAACCCTGCGAGGATTCTTAATTATTTCACAGAGGAAGAAGAACACAGAGAGGCGGCTTCGCTTTTTAATACAAAGATACAGAAACTCCGGACAAAGCAGGAAGAGGAACAGGCGCTCCGGGAGATCGTCCTGCAGGTGAAAGCCCACAGCATCGACGGGCGCACGATGAGCCTGGATCCCGCCGACATGGCGGGGCTGCAGCGGCTCATGGAGGAAAAGCGAAAGCTTGAGCAACTGAGGACACTGCATATTTCTATCGATCATGGATAAAATAAAACAAGATAGCCCGCGCCTGTGCGTCGGCGAAGGAAGGATGGACACATGGAAGAGAACACACAGAAATTTCTGGAAAGAATGAATGAACTGGTAGTTCTGGGCAAGAAGAAAAAGAGCATACTCGACGTTCAGGAGATCAATGATTTCTTTGCAGATATGGAACTGACCACAGAGCAGATGGAGAAAGTGTTTGATTATCTGGAGACGAATAACATCGACGTCCTGCGCATCAGCGGGGACGCAGACGATGAAGCGGGTATAGATATCGACGACATTATATCTGACGAAGAAGAAGTGGATATGGAAAACATCGATCTGTCTGTACCCGAGGGTGTGAGTATCGAAGATCCGGTCCGTATGTATTTAAAAGAGATCGGGAAAGTCCCCCTTCTGAGCGCAGAACGCGAGATCGAGCTGGCGAAACGTATGGAAGAGGGCGATGAAGAGGCGAAGAAAGAACTGGCGGAAGCGAACCTCCGGCTCGTCGTCAGCATCGCCAAGCGTTATGTCGGACGCGGCATGCTTTTCCTTGACCTGATCCAGGAGGGCAATCTCGGTCTGATCAAAGCGGTAGAGAAGTTTGATTATCATAAGGGGTATAAGTTCAGCACCTACGCGACATGGTGGATACGGCAGGCGATCACCAGAGCGATCGCGGACCAGGCCAGGACGATCCGGATCCCTGTGCATATGGTGGAGACGATCAACAAGCTGATCCGCGTCTCCAGGCAGCTTCTCCAGGAGCTCGGCAGGGAGCCTCTCCCGGAGGAGATCGCAAAGGAACTGGACATGCCGGTGGACAGAGTGCGCGAGATCCTGAAGATTTCACAGGAACCGGTATCGCTTGAGACTCCGATCGGAGAAGAAGAAGACAGCCATCTGGGAGATTTCATCCAGGATGATAATGTGCCTGTGCCGGCAGAGGCGGCGGCCCAGACACTTCTGAAAGAGCAGCTTGACGAGGTGCTCGACACACTGACAGAGAGAGAACAGAAAGTACTGAGGCTGCGCTTTGGCATGAACGACGGCAGGGCGCGCACCCTCGAGGAAGTGGGAAAAGAGTTCGACGTCACAAGGGAGCGCATCCGCCAGATCGAGGCAAAGGCGCTGAGAAAACTCAGACACCCCAGCAGGAGCCGCAAACTGCGGGATTATCTTGACTGAGGTTCGGAAATGTACGCCGGATGGAAGAGGACGCCATATGGAACTATCGAGAAGACTCAGAGCGGTGGCAGGACTTGTGGAGAGCGGGAACGTTCTGGCGGATATCGGCACGGACCATGCATATATTCCGATCTTTCTGGTCGGAAGCGGCAGGATTCCGTCCGCCGTCGCCATGGATGTAAACCGCGGCCCGCTTAAGAGAGCTGAGGAAAACATCAGAGCGCTTGGATACTCAGACAGGATCTCCGTAAGACTCTCGGACGGTTTTGCCTCGCTTGGAGAGGGGGAGGCACAGAGCGCCGTGATAGCGGGCATGGGCGGCCCCCTTATGATCCGCATCCTCAGCGAGGGAAAAAGGATCGTGCATACGTTAAGAGAATGTATCCTGCAGCCTCAGTCTGAGATCGAAAAAGTGAGAGCCTTTCTCACAGGGGAAGGCTTTTCCTTTATCAGAGAGGATATAGTCGAGGAGGACGGGAAATATTACCCGATGATGAAAGTCAGGCCCCCGTCCGGCGACAGGAGAGAGGCCGGATACCGGGATGACGGATGGAACGGGACGGAACTGCGTTACGGGAAACTCCTTCTCAGGGAAAGGCATCCGGTTCTTAAAAGATATCTCGAGCGGGAGATCCGGCTCTGTGAGAATATAATCGGACAACTGGAAGAGAAAGGTTCCCCGCCTGCATCCGACCGGCGCAGGGAGCTGATCGCAAAACTTGAATGTGCTCAGAAAGGAGTGGAGTATTATGCTGTGCCAGGAGATCGTCCGTGTCATTGAGTCCGTCTATCCGGCAGAGGCGGCGCTTGACTTTGACAACGTGGGACTGCTTGCCGGGAGAGCAAAGAAAGAGGTAAAGAAAGTATATATCGGGCTGGACCCGACAGACAGGGTGATAGAAGAGGCTGTCCGGGCGGGGGCGGATATGCTGATCACTCACCATCCGCTCATATTCTCTCCCCTTAAGAGAGTAACAGACGACGATTTCATCGCCAGGCGGGTGATGAGGCTCATACGGGCGGACATTTCCTGCTACGCGATGCACACGAACTATGACGTGCTTGGCATGGCCGGACTTTCAGAGAAGATACTCGGGATCAGCGATGCAAAGGTGCTGGACGTCACCATGGTGAGAGACGGAAAAGAAGAGGGCATCGGCAGAGTAGGAAACCTGAAAGAACCGATGACGCTTCGGGAATGTTGCGTCTATGTAAAGCATAGACTGAACCTGGAGAGTGTGAAAGTGTTCGGGGATATGGACCGGAAAGTATCAAGGCTTGCCGTATCTCCCGGATCGGGCAGATCCGCTGTGGCGCCGGCGATCGCAAATGGCGCGGACGTCCTCGTGACCGGAGATATCGGCCATCACGACGGGCTGGACGCGGTGGAACGGGGACTCTCGGTCATCGACGCCGGCCATTACGGGACGGAATATATTTTTATCGACGACATGAGACGTTTTTTTGAGGAAAAGATGCCGGGGATCGAGGTGGCCGTATCGCCCATTATCCACCCGTTCCAGGTCATCTGAGCTGACAGTCGGTCTTATGATTCATTACAGGAGGCAGAGAATTTGACAGAGAAGATGTGCAGAGCCGCAGTCGGCGGCGAGATAAGAGAATACCCGGCGGGCACTGCTTACCAGAAGATCGCGGAAGATTTTCAAAAGTTTTACGACCATCAGATCGTCCTGGCGTATGTCGGGCGGTACCGTCTGCAGGAACTGACAAAAACGCTGGAAGAGGACTGTGATCTTGAGTTCGTTACGACGGCGGATACGATCGGCCATAACGCATATACGAGGAGCGTGTGTCTTCTGCTCGTCAAGGCGGTTCATGATGTGGCAGGGCATGACAGGATAGAGCGTGTGAGGATACATTTCTCTCTTGACAGGGGATATTACTGTACCGTGGAGGGAGACGTCAGTCTGGATGAGGGATTTCTCGCCCGTGTCGAGGCCCGCATGAGAGAATGTTGCGCTCAGAGGCTCCCGATAAAGAAGCGCTCTGTGCACACGGATGACGCCGTCGCTCTTTTCCACAGGCATGGCATGTATGACAAGGAGCGTCTCTTTGAGTACCGCAGAGTGTCCAAAGTCAATATATACAGCATGAATGAGTTTGAAGATTATTATTACGGTTATATGGTCCCGGACGCGGGCTGTCTGAAATACTTCTCGCTGCATCTCTATGATGAAGGTTTTGTGATCCAGATGCCGACAAAAGAGGATCCTGAGACAGTGCCGGAATTTAAGGCCAGTCCGAAACTGTTCCATGTCCTGAAAGAGTCGGTGCGCTGGGGCGACTGTCAGGATATCGATACGGTCGGGGCGCTCAACGATATGATAACAAAAGGGGATATGCGCGAAGTAGTGCTCGTCCAGGAGGCGCATCAGGAACGTCAGATCGGCGAGATCGCAAAGAGCATATCGGACAGGGACGGGGCCAGGTTTATACTGATCGCGGGACCGTCCTCTTCCGGGAAGACTACGTTTTCCCACAGACTGTCGATCCAGCTGCGCGTTAACGGGCTGAAGCCTCATCCGATTGCAGTGGACAATTATTTTGTGGACAGAGAGCACACTCCGAAAGATAAGGACGGAAACTATGATTTCGAGTGTCTTGAGGCCATTGATATCGAGAAGTTCAACGAGGACATGGAAGCGCTGCTCAAGGGCAAAGAAGTCTTGCTTCCCGTGTTTGACTTTAAGACGGGCAAACGCCGCTACGAGACGCAGCCGAAAAAGCTGGGGGACAGCGATATCCTTGTGATCGAGGGGATACACTGTCTGAACCCGAAACTGACGGAATCCATGAAAGACGACAGCAAGTTCAGGATATATATAAGCGCGCTGACGCAGATCAATATCGACGAACACAATCGGATCCCCTCCACTGACGGAAGACTGATCCGCAGACTGGTCAGAGACGCGAGGACACGCGGCGCATCTGCGATGAAGACGATCAGCATGTGGCCGTCTGTCAACAGAGGTGAGAAGAAGAACATATTCCCATATCAGGAGCAGGCGGATGTGATGTTTAACTCTTCTCTGCTCTATGAGCTGGCCGTTCTCAGACAGTATGTGGAACCGCTGCTGTTCGCTGTAGACAAGGGAACCAGAGAATATCTTGAAGCAAAGAGGCTGCTTAAGTTTTTTGATTATTTTGTCGGGATCGGAAGCGAATATGTGCCAACCAATTCTCTTTTGCGGGAGTTTATCGGAGGCGGCTGCTTCCGTGTATGAGAGCTTAATGATAAGATGAAATGAAAAATTGAAATGAAACGAGAGGAGCGTCCGCCGCCGGGTGACGCTCCTCTCTGTGCGGCTGCGGCGGATCAGAGTCCGGGTTTGTCCGATACCCTGGCGGCCGCTTTTATCTGTATATCTTTTTGACATGTTCCATACTGGAAGCCATGTTCTGCAGCAGCAAGTCTGCGAGAGTGACGGCGGTCATGGATTCCACGACGACAACGGCGCGTGGGACGATGACCGGATCGTGTCTCCCGAGGACGGTGATCTCTGAATTTTCCCCTGAGACGCTGACGGTATGCTGCGTCCTTGCGATGGAGGAAGTAGGTTTGACGGCGGCTCTTAATATCAGGCGGGAGCTGTCGCTTAAGCCTCCAAGCGTACCTCCCGCATGGTTTGTCTTTTTGGAGACGACGCCGTTTTCGGAGAAGAAAGGATCGTTGTTCCTGCTCCCGACAGACCTGGATGCGGCGAAGCCGTCTCCGATCTCCACACCTTTGACAGCGCCGATCGAGACGACCGCCTGGGCCAGGAGAGCGTCCAGCTTGTCAAATACAGGCTCTCCCAGTCCGACAGGGAGTCCGTCCGCGATGCACTCTATGACGCCGCCGCAGGAATCTCTGTCGGCCATCAGAGAAGAGATGTATTCCCCGGCTTTTTCCGCGACTTCGTTGTTCGGCATATAGAGACTGTTCCCGTTTATCTGATCGTAATGAATATCTTCATCAGCTACATAGTGCGGGCCTATGGCCTTAGTGTAAGCCTGTACGGTGATCCCGATCTCCTTTAGCATAAGAGAGGCGACTGCTCCGGCAGCTACGCGCCCGATCGTCTCGCGTCCCGAGGAGCGTCCGCCCCCGCGGTAGTCGCGTATGCCGCCGTACTTCACAGTAAAAGGGTAGTCGGCGTGTCCGGGACGAAAGAGGGTGGCGATGCTGCCGTAATCCCTGGGCCGCTGATCCTGATTACGCACAAGGAGGGAGATCGGCGTTCCGGTCGTCTTCCCCTCGAATACCCCTGAGAGGATCTCCACAGAGTCCGCTTCATTCCTCTTTGTCGTGTACTTGCTCTGTCCCGGCTTCCTCCGGTCAAGGAAGTCCTGGATATCCTTTTCTTTCAGGTCAAGACCTGCGGGACAGCCGTCGATAACGACTCCGATCCCCGAACCGTGGGACTCTCCCCAGGTAGTAATGCGAAATATTTTTCCAAATGTTGAACCGCTCATAACACGTATATTCTCCTTTCTCATCCTGGCAGCAGAAACAGAATAATGATCCGCTGCACAGAGTCTATTATATAGGAAGATGGCCGGAATTGACAAGAACTGTTAAGATTTCTTTAAATTATTATAAATTTCTGTACATTTCAAACCATTCATACTATAATATTTCAGAGATCATAAAGGAGAGAGTGACTGTTGAGCAAAGAGAACAGATATGACGCTGACATTCATCAGGAAAATACAGATGAGACCGGCGCTGACGTCAAGGAGGAGACTGCCCGGACGGGAGCAGGAACTCAGGAAAACGTCGGTACGGAGGGCAGCGCCGGGCACTCCGACCAGAAAAGTGACAGTCTGACAGACAAAAGACCGGAAGAGTCAAAGACAGGTCGCAGTGAAGATACAGAGGATGGTCCAAAGGAGGATGCCAAAGCACAGAGCGCAGACGTCCGGAAGAAGAAAAAAGGGGCACCCATGAAAGGGCGTTCCCGAAAAAGACGCAGACGCGGGAAACGAAACCGACAGAACCGACAGAAAAAGAAGATCGGAAAGAAAGCGTGGATCATCACAGGATGCATCATCGGCGGTCTTGCCGTTGTCTATCTTGGCGTCGCCGCGTTCTTTCTCAGCCATTTTCTGATCAATACGACGATAAACGGAAAAGATTTCTCCGGAAAGACTGCAGAAGATGTGGAGGAGTATCTGAAAGAGCAGGTGAAAGGATACCAGCTTACACTCGTCGAGCAGGGCGGCGTTACGGATGTGATCACCGGATCGGAGATATCGCTTGAATATAAGGAAAACTCAGATGTGGAAGATGCCCTGGAAGAACAGAACCAGCTTCTGTGGATCGCAGCCTTTTTCTCGAGGTCCAGCACTGACATCACGATAGAAGTCGAGTACGACGAGGCGGCGCTGGAGGAAAAGATCCAGTCGGTACAGGCGGTGACTGCGGAGCAGGTAGAGCCGGTTTCGGCTCATCCTGAGTTCGACGGGAACTCCTATGTCGTTGCGCCGGAAGTGTATGGCACTGCCGTTGATATGGAGGTTTTTGTGTCGAAGATCAGGGAACATATCACAGCTTTCAGACCTCAGCTTGATATGGCGGCTGAGGGGTGTTATGTTATGCCCGCGTACACATCAGCGTCACCCGAGGTGCAGGAGGCGTGCGACACTATGAACCAGTATATGGCGGCGAGTATTACTTATCCGATGACGGAGGACGTCGTAGTGGACAAGTCTCTTATATCCACATGGCTCTCTTACGATGAGAATATGCAAGTCACATTTGACGAGACTGCGGTAAGAGAATGGATGCGTGAGTTTGGCTCGAAATATGATACGGTAGGCAAGACAAGGTCTGTCACTTCTCCGACCGGAGAGACGGCAGAAGTGTCCGGCGGGACTTACGGGTGGTCCGTCGATGAAGATACAGAAACAAAAAATCTCATAGAGAGTATTAAAAACGGTGAAGTGGCGGAGCGGGAGCCGGTCTACAATCAGACGGCCGCATCCCATTCGGCCCAGGACTGGGGCACAACGTACATCGAAGTAGATATTTCCGACCAGCATATGTGGTATATCGTGGACGGGTCAGTTGCCATGGAATCCGACGTCGTGACAGGACTGCCGGACGGAGACAGAGATACTCCGACAGGAGTATATTCTATCCTCTATACGGAGAGAGACTCCACGCTGAAAGGCGAGATCGATCCCGCCACCGGCAGGCCCAGCTACGAGACTCCCGTAGATTTCTGGATGCCGTTTACATGGCAGGGTCATGGGTTTCATGACGCTACATGGCAGTCGTCGTTTGGCGGATCCCGCTTTAGGACAAACGGTTCTCACGGATGTGTGAATATGCCGTATGATAAGGCGTCGCAGTTATTTGAGATGATCAGTTCGGGGACGCCCGTCATCGTACATGGCTGACGGACGGCAGCCACGGGCAAAGATACGGCATACCGGCGCGACTAAATATCAGGGCAAGGTGTTTTATATAATATGTATGAACTGTTAAAAAAAGAAGGCAGGGCGAAGAGAGGGAGACTTAAGACCGTGCACGGCACGGTCGAGACGCCTGTATTTATGAACGTTGGCACAGCGGCGGCGATCAAAGGCGCCGTATCGACAGATGACCTCAGGGTTATCGGGACACAGGTGGAACTCTCGAACACATACCATCTGCATGTCAGGCCCGGCGACGAAGTGGTGAAGAAGCTGGGGGGACTGCACCGGTTTATGAACTGGGACAGACCGATACTCACGGACTCGGGCGGATTCCAGGTGTTTTCTCTGGCGTCGCTTCGGAAGATCAGAGAAGAGGGCGTACATTTTCATTCTCATATTGACGGGCGCAGGATCTTTATGGGGCCTGAAGAGAGTATGCGGATCCAGTCCAATCTCGCGTCCACTATAGCGATGGCGTTTGACGAGTGCCCGTCCAGCGTGGCGGACAGAAGATATATTGAAAATTCTGTGGAGCGCACAACGAGATGGCTGAAGCGCTGCAAAGAGGAGATGGAGCGGCTTAATTCTCTGCCGGATACGATCAACCCCCGCCAGATGCTTTTCGGCATCAACCAGGGCGGCGTCTGCGAGGATATCCGCATCGCGCATGCGCAGCAGATCACAGAACTGGATCTTGACGGATATGCTGTGGGAGGACTTGCGGTAGGCGAGAGCCACGAGGAGATGTACCGCATCCTTGACACGGTAGTACCGTATCTTCCCGCCGGTAAGCCGACGTACCTGATGGGCGTGGGGACTCCGGCGAATATACTGGAAAGCGTCGAGAGAGGCGTTGATTTCTTTGACTGTGTGTATCCGACACGGAACGGGAGACACGGGCATGTATATACGAACAGCGGAAAAATGAACCTGTTCAACGCAAAGTATGAGCTGGACAGCCGTCCGATCGAGGAGGGCTGCGGATGCCCTGCGTGCAGGAGCTACAGCCGGGCATATATCAGGCATCTCCTTAAAGCAAAAGAGATGCTCGGGATGCGCCTGTGCGTTCTCCACAACCTGTATTTTTACAATACGATGATGGAGGAGATACGGGACGCCCTCGACGAGGGAAGGTTTAAGGAGTATAAAAAGGGAAAACTTGACCGCATGTCCCAGGGACAGGAAAGAGACAGGGCGGGAAATAAAGTAACAGTTCAGCCCGCGCCATTCGCAAAGCCGCACTGACGTGCTTATTGCGGCTACGCCGCTTCTTTGCTCATCCGCAGGCGCTCAGCTCATCTGCCTGTCAGTCGCCGGATTATTATGCGAGCATAAATCCGCCTCCTGACGTCAGATGGCTGAACTGTTACGAAATAAATGACAGTTTTTGAAAAAGATACTTGAAGAAACCGCTGTTTTTGTGTATAGTAGACTTATTGCCGGATAGAAAATCAGGAGGAAATATAATTATGGGTGGTGAAATGGCTAGTATGCTGGTCCTTTGGCTGGTCGTGCTCGGATTGATGTGGTTTTTGCTCATGCGCCCGCAGAAAAAGGAACAGAAGAGAGTGCAGGCAATGCTGGCGTCCATGGAAGTAGGCGATACAGCACTGACGACAAGCGGATTTTACGGTGTGATCATCGACATTACGGACGATGACGTTATCGTGGAATTCGGAAACAACAAGAACTGCCGTATCCCGATGCAGAAAGCGGCGATCGCTCAGATCGAGAAGCCGGGCGCTGAGTAGGAGCGGACATGAAAAAAGACGGAACCGGAGAGGGACCTGGTGCGATGCAGCAGGGATTCTCCGGTTTTTTGTATCGGCGGCAGTCCTGTATCCGGGTTTTAGAGCGCCCTCTATTTTTTGAATCGTACTACTTGAAACACTTATCGAAATGCGGTATGATAAACAGTGATATTTTAGATTTGGAAGGATGAGCGGTTATGGATATGAAGATCGGAGTGATAAAAGGGGATGGCATTGGCCCTGAGATCGTGGATGAGGCGATGAAAGTCCTTGACAGGATCGCAGAAGTCTATGGCCATTCCATTACTTATACCCGGCTTCTCATGGGCGGGGAGTCTATCGATGTAAACGGAGTCCCCCTGACGGACGAGACGCTGGAACAGGCGAAAGAGAGCGACGCCGTACTTATGGGGTCTATCGGAGGGGATGCAAAGACCTCCCCGTGGTACAGGCTGGAGCCGTCGAAGCGCCCGGAGGCAGGGCTTTTAAGTCTTAGAAAAGGGCTGAATCTTTTCGCAAACTTAAGACCTGCCGTACTCTACACGGACTTAAAAGAGGCCTGCCCTCTTAGAGAGGAGATCGCTGACAAAGGGTTCGATATGGTGATCATGCGGGAGCTTACCGGGGGACTGTATTTTGGCGATCGCAGCACAGAAGTGATCGATGGAGTGACAGTGGCGAAAGATGAGCTCGTGTACAGCGATACAGAGATACGGCGCATCGCAAAGCGAGGATTTGATATCGCCATGAAGAGAAGAAAAAAAGTAACAAGCGTAGACAAAGCGAACGTCCTGGACTCTTCAAGGCTCTGGAGAAAAGTCGTAGAAGAGGTGGCAGAAGAGTACCCGGATGTGACGCTGGAGCATATGCTTGTGGACAACTGCGCGATGCAGCTTGTGAAAGATCCGACTCAGTTCGACGTCATCCTCACGGAGAATATGTTCGGCGATATCCTTTCGGATGAAGCGAGTATGGTGACGGGTTCCATCGGCATGCTTGCAAGCGCCAGCTTAAACGAGACAAAGTTCGGTCTTTACGAACCCAGCGGAGGTTCTGCGCCGGATATCGCAGGGCAGGGGATCGCCAATCCGATCGCCACGATCCTGTCGGCGGCTATGATGCTGCGATATTCTTTTGATCTTGACCGGGAGGCACAGGCGATAGAAGATGCAGTCGGAGATGTGCTTAAGGACGGATACCGTACGGCGGATATCATGTCCGGGGGCATGAAGCAGATCGGGACGAAAGAGATGGGAGAGAGGATCTGCGCATATATAAAATGACCATGGAAAAGCGGCTTGCGGATATCTGTCTGCAGAGTCCGCAGGAAAGATTCACAGGAAAGAGAGGAAATGATATATGAGAAGTGACAGAGTGACAAAAGGAGCACAGCAGGCGCCGCATCGTTCGTTGTTCAATGCGCTCGGCATGACGCAGGAAGAACTTGACAGACCGCTGATCGGCGTGGTGAGTTCATATAATGAGATCGTGCCGGGGCATATGAACCTGGATAAGATCACAGAGGCGGTCAAGATGGGAGTCGCCATGGAGGGAGGCACTCCGATCGTTGTTCCGGCTATCGCCGTGTGCGACGGTATTGCCATGGGACATATCGGGATGAAATATTCTCTTGTGACAAGAGACCTGATCGCGGACTCCACGGAAGCGCTTGCCATGGCGCATCAGTTCGACGGACTTGTGATGATTCCGAACTGCGACAAGAACGTGCCCGGTCTTCTGATGGCTGCGGCCCGCGTCAATATTCCGACGATCTTTGTGAGCGGAGGCCCGATGCTTGCAGGACACGTAAAAGGCGGAAGAACAAGCCTCTCCAGTATGTTTGAGGCGGTGGGAGCCCACGCGGCGGGAAAGATCTCGGATGAAGACCTCTGTGAATTCGAGAACAAGGCATGTCCGACCTGCGGCTCCTGTTCCGGTATGTACACGGCGAACAGTATGAACTGCCTGACAGAGGCGCTGGGGATGGGCCTGCGCGGAAACGGCACAGTTCCGGCAGTCTATTCTGCAAGGCTGCAGCTTGCAAAACATGCGGGTATGCAGGTTATGGAGCTTGTGAGAAAGAACATCCGGCCCCGTGATATTATGACGGAAGATGCGATCCTTAACGCCCTGACCGTTGATATGGCGCTTGGATGTTCGACAAACAGTATGCTCCATCTTCCGGCGATCGCTCATGAGATCGGTATGGATTTTGAGATCGGCTTTGCAAACGGCATCAGCGAGAAGACACCGAACCTGTGTCACCTTGCTCCGGCAGGACATACATATATCGAGGATCTCAACGAGGCGGGCGGCGTGTACGCCGTTATGAACGAGCTGAGCAGGAAAGATCTTCTGAATCTGGATTGCATGACAGTCACAGGGAAGACAGTGGGCGAGAATATCGCCGGATGTGAAAATCTCAACCCCGAAGTCATCCGTCCGATCGACAACCCGTACAGCGAGACAGGAGGGATTGCCGTGCTCAAGGGCAATCTTGCGCCTGACGGCAGCGTGGTGAAACGCTCTGCAGTCTGCGACGAGATGCTGGTGCACGAGGGGCCGGCAAGAATATTTGAGAGCGATGAGGAGGCGACAGAGGCGATCAAGAGCGGTAAGATCAATCCGGGCGACGTCATCGTCATCCGTTACGAGGGCCCAAAAGGCGGACCGGGCATGCGGGAGATGCTCAATCCGACGTCGGCCATCGCAGGGTACGGACTCGGATCTACAGTGGCGCTCATCACAGACGGACGGTTCAGCGGGGCGTCCCGCGGAGCTTCCATCGGCCATGTTTCTCCGGAAGCGGCTGTGGGCGGCCCGATCGCTCTGGTCGAGGAGGGAGATATCATCAAGATCAATATCCCGGAGCTGAAGCTGGATCTTGACATATCCGATGAGGAGATGGAAAAGAGAAAAGCGAGATGGCAGCCCCGCGAGCCGAAAGTCAAAACCGGATATCTTGCAAGATATGCCGCCATGGTCACATCAGGGAACAGGGGGGCTATCCTTGAAGCGCCGGGGGAGAAGAAAGATTTGGAAGGAGCTGGGAACCAGAATGCAGTTAAACGGATCTGAGATATTGATAGAATGTCTGAAAGAGCAGGGAGTGGACACCGTGTTCGGGTATCCGGGCGGAGCCATCCTGAATGTTTATGATGAACTCTACAAACACAGGGATGAGATCCGTCATATCCTGACGTCCCACGAGCAGGGGGCGTCCCACGCGGCGGACGGGTACGCGAGAGCGACCGGGAAAGTCGGCGTCTGCTTTGCCACAAGCGGACCGGGGGCGACCAATCTTGTCACCGGCATCGCGACGGCGTACATGGATTCCATCCCGATCGTGGCTGTCACATGTAACGTAGGAGTTTCCCTCCTTGGAAAAGACAGTTTTCAGGAGATCGATATCACAGGCATCACGATGCCTGTCACAAAATACAGTTTTATCGTAAAAGACGTCGAAAAACTTGCCGATACGATCCGAAAAGCATTTCGGATCGCGAAGACCGGCCGTCCCGGCCCTGTGCTCATCGACATCCCGAAAGACGTCACGGCTGCGGTCACGGAATATGAACGTCAGGAACTCGGGAAATATGTTCCGGATCACTCGCATATCAATGAAGAGGGAGTGCGGCGCGCCGTCTCCATGCTCGAGGCGTCGGAGCGCCCGTATGTATTTGTCGGCGGCGGAGCAGTGCTCTCAGACGCCAGCGAAGAGATCCGGGAGTTTGTCGACAGGCTGGACGCTCCTGTGACAGACACGCTGATGGGGAAAGGAGCGTTTCCGGGGACAGATCCTAGGTACACCGGGATGCTCGGCATGCACGGGACGAAGACGTCCAACTACGGCGTCAGCGAGTGCGATCTGCTTGTCGTCCTGGGCGCAAGGTTCAGCGACCGGGTGACAGGGAACACGGAGACGTTTGCGAAAAATGCGAAAATCCTGCAGATCGACATCGATCCCGCGGAGATCAACAAGAATATCCTTGTGTCCGAGGAGATCATCGGCGATATCAAAGACGTGCTCGGGATACTGAACCGTGAGCTCAGACAGCAGGAGCATCCGGAATGGCTCGGAAAAATACAGGAGTATAAAGAGAGGTATCCGCTTAAGTATCATCCGGATGTGCTTTCAGGTCCCTTTATCGTGGAAGAGATCTACCGCCAGACAAAAGGAGAGGCTCTTATCGTGACGGAAGTCGGACAGCATCAGATGTGGGCCGCTCAGTATTATAAGTATACAAAGCCGCGCACCCTCCTTACATCAGGAGGACTCGGCACGATGGGATATGGACTGGGCGCGGCCATGGGAGCGAAGACGGGCTGCCCGGACAGAACAGTCATTAATATCGCGGGAGACGGATGCTTCCGCATGAATATGAACGAGATCGCGACGGCAGTCAGACACAATATACCGATTATTGAAGTAGTCGTGAACAACCATGTTCTCGGAATGGTGCGCCAGTGGCAGGATCTGTTCTACGACGAGAGGTACTCGGCCACGGTCTTAAGGGACGCTGTGGATTTTGCAAAAGTGGCGGAGGCGATGGGCGCTGTGGGCGTCCACGTTGAGACACAGGAAGAGTTTAAGAAAGCGTTCGCAGACGCGCTCACAATGGGACGTCCGGTCGTGCTGGACTGCCAGATCGGCAGCGACGACAAGGTGTGGCCGATGGTCGCTCCGGGTGCAGATATCAAAGAAGCATTTGACGAGGAGGATATGATGAATGAGCAGAGTGTATAATTTTTCGGCAGGTCCGGCGGTCCTGCCTGAGGAAGTCTTAAAAGAAGCTGCCGCTGAGATGCTTGACTACCGCGGGGCAGGAATGTCTGTGATGGAGATGAGCCATCGCTCCAAAGCGTTTGAAGAGATCATTAACACTGCGGAACAGGATATCCGGGATCTGATGAGAATCCCGGATAATTACAGGGTACTGTTCCTCCAGGGAGGCGCTTCCCAGCAATTCGCCATGATCCCGATGAACCTGATGAAGAACCGCGTGGCGGATTACATCGTCACAGGGCAGTGGGCGAAGAAAGCGGCGAAAGAAGCGGAGAAGTACGGGAAAGTGAACCGGATCGCCTCTTCGGAAGACAGGACGTTCTCCTATATCCCGGACTGCTCGGATCTCCCGGTATCAGAGGATGCGGATTACGTATACATCTGTGAGAACAACACGATCTACGGGACAAAGTTTAAAACACTTCCGGATACGAAAGGCAGGACGCTTGTCGCGGATGTGTCGTCCTGTTTCCTGTCCGAGCCTGTGGATGTGACAAAATACGGCGTCATCTACGGCGGCGTTCAGAAGAATATCGGTCCTGCCGGAGTCGTCATCGTGATCATCAGGGACGATCTGATCACAGAAGACGTGCTTCCGGGCACGCCGACCATGCTTACATATAAGACGCATGCGGACGCGAAGTCTCTCTACAACACACCGTCGGCATACGGGATCTACATCTGCGGCAAAGTCTTTAAATGGATCAAATCCCAGGGCGGACTTCCGGCAATGAAAGAGAAAAATGAGAAAAAGGCAAAAGCGCTCTATGACTATCTTGACCAGAGCAGGCTCTTCAAAGGGACTGTGGAGCCAAAAGACCGCTCTTTGATGAACGTGCCGTTTGTCACAGGCGACGCGGACCTTGACGCAAAGTTTGTAAAAGAAGCCAGAGAAGCCGGACTTGAGAATCTGAAAGGACACCGCACGGTGGGCGGCATGCGCGCCAGCATATACAATGCGATGCCGTACGAAGGCGTCGCGGCTCTCGTAGAGTTCATGAAGAAATTTGAAGAGGAGAATCTGTAAAATGTATAAATATCATTGCCTGAATCCGATCTCTGACAAGGGGCTGGATCAACTGGATGAAAACTATGTGTATACGGATAAGGCGGAAGAAGCGGACGCTATCCTTGTGCGCAGCGCAAAAATGCACGACATGGAGTTCGGGGACAGCCTCAAAGCGATCGCGCGGGCAGGCGCGGGAGTCAATAACATCCCGCTTGAGCGCTGTGCCGAAAAGGGCGTCGTCGTGTTCAATACGCCCGGAGCCAACGCAAACGGAGTGAAAGAACTTGTCATTGCCGGGATGCTCCTTGCCGCCCGGGATATCATCGGCGGCATTAACTGGGTGCAGGAGTATGAAGAGGACGGCGATATCGCAAAGATCACCGAGAAGAAGAAAAAGGCTTTCGCGGGAACGGAGATTAAGGGCAAAAAGCTCGGCGTCATCGGCCTGGGCGCTATCGGTGTACTCGTGGCAAACGCCGCCGTACATCTTGGAATGGACGTCTACGGTTACGATCCGTATGTGTCCGTGGATTCCGCATGGAATCTTTCCCGCAGCATCCGTCACGCCAAGACAGCAGATGAGATCTATAAAGAATGTGATTACATCACGGTCCATGTGCCGGAAACAGACGACACGAGGGGGATGATCGATAAAAACGCCATCGGTCTTATGAAAGACGGCGTTGTGATCCTCAATCTTGCCAGAGACGTGCTTGTGAACCAGGAGGATATCGTGGACGCGCTGGTATCTGAAAAAGTCCGCTGCTATGTGACGGATTTCCCGACAAAGGAGATCGTCGGGGTAAAAGGAGCCATTGTGATCCCGCACCTTGGGGCCTCCACGGAGGAGTCCGAAGATAACTGTGCACAGATGGCCGCAACAGAGCTGAGAGATTTCCTTGAGAACGGAAACATCGTACATTCGGTCAACTATCCCGACTGCAATATGGGAGAGAAAGAAGCGGGACCGAGAATCACGATCCTGCACAAAAACATACCGAATATGCTCGGGCAGTTTACCGCTCTTCTCGCGGAGAAGAATATGAACATCGCTCTGATGGCAAACAAGAGCCGCAAGGCTTATGCATATACGATGATCGATGTGGACGCAGAGGTGTCGAAAGAGCTTATTGACCAGCTTTCATCGATCAAAGGCGTGCTTAAGGTGCGTGTGCTGTAGCATGAGAGATTATGACCGGGAGGGCTTTATACGATGGAAGAACATCAGGAGCGTTCGCTTGGAGGGCGCGTCTTTTGTAAGATCCGGGAAGACATTCTGAAAGGGCGGTATAAAGAGAATGACGAACTGCGGGAGATCGCGATAGGGAAAGAACTGGGAGTGAGCCGTACACCGGTCAGGGAAGCATTAAGGCAACTTGAACTGGAAGGCCTGGTAACGATCATCCCGAACAGAGGAGCATATGTAACAGGTATTTCACACAAAGACGTCAGAGATATCTTTGCGATCCGGTCTTTTCTGGAGGGACTGTGCGCGCGCTGGGCAGCGGAGAACATTACGGATGAACAGCTTGACGGTCTGGAAGAGATCCTGCTCCTCTCAGAGTTTCAGGTAAACCGGGAGATCGGGACGAACGCCGATCAGGTGACGGCGCTGGACGGAAAGTTCCACGCAGCGCTCTACGAGGCGTCGGGAAGCCGGATGCTGAGCCGTGTGCTGACAGATTTTCACAATTATGTACAGGTGGCGAGAAAGACTTCATTTATCTCTGAGGAACGCGCCAGACGGTCCATCAGAGAGCACCGGCAGATCCTGCGGGCGATCCGCGACCGGGATGCAGAGACGGCAGAACAGCTCGCCAACGAACATATCATGCATGTAATGCAGAATCTTAAGAAACAGGGATACTAAAAAGACCGGGATAAGAACCGGACAGAGAATATTTATATCAGGAGGAGATGCTGGATGGATAAGATCAGGATGACAACACCCCTTGTAGAGATGGATGGAGACGAGATGACAAGGATTCTCTGGAAGATGATAAAGGAGGAACTGCTCCTGCCGTATATCGATCTGAAAACAGAGTACTATGACCTTGGCCTTGAGCACAGGAACGAGACAGACGACCAGGTTACGGTGGATTCCGCGCTTGCGACAAAGAAATACAAAGTCGCAGTAAAATGCGCGACGATCACCCCGAACGCCGCACGTATGGACGAGTATGATTTAAAAGAGATGTGGAAGAGCCCCAATGGAACGATCCGTGCGATCCTCGACGGGACTGTGTTCCGCGCGCCTATCGTGGTGAAAGGCATCGAACCGTGCGTGAAGAACTGGAAGAAACCGATCACCATCGCGAGGCACGCCTACGGGGACGTATACAAGGGATCTGAGATGAAGATACCGGGCGCCGGCAAAGTGGAACTTGTGTATACCGCAAAGGACGGCGCGCAGACAAAGGAACTCGTGCACGAATTCGACGGCCCGGGCATCGTACAGGGGATGCATAACATTGACAGATCCATCGAAAGTTTTGCGAGAAGCTGCTTTGCTTACGCTCTTGATACAAAGCAGGATCTGTGGTTCGCCACAAAAGACACGATCTCCAAAAAGTACGACCATACGTTCAAAGATATCTTCCAGGAGATCTATGACGCCGAGTTCGACGGGAAGTTCAAAGAGGCGGGCATCGAATATTTCTATACGCTGATCGACGATGCGGTCGCACGCGTCATGAAGTCCGCCGGCGGATATATCTGGGCGTGCAAGAACTATGACGGGGACGTGATGAGCGATATGGTATCCTCTGCTTTCGGCTCCCTTGCCATGATGACTTCGGTGCTCGTATCGCCGGAGGGATACTACGAGTATGAGGCGGCTCACGGAACCGTGCAGCGCCACTACTATAAACACCTGAAAGGCGAGGAGACTTCCACCAACTCCGTGGCGACGATCTTTGCGTGGACGGGAGCCCTCAGGAAACGCGGAGAACTTGACGGGAACAAAGACCTGATGGAATTCGCGGACCGTCTTGAAAAGGCGACCGTCGATACGATCGAAGCCGGAGAGATGACAAAGGATCTCGCGCTTATCACGACGCTTGAGAATCCGACGGTGCTCAACAGCGAACAGTTTATCAAAGCAATCGCGAAGAGACTTTGACCAGCGGCTGTCTGTACTCATTCTGGAACGCCGTCCTGTACCGGTCCGTCACCACGGACATGTACAGGTTGGAAGCCAGGATATCGTTTTGCAGCATTTCCTGTCCGGCAGGCGGCAGATGCGTGCTGTCTGTCAGGCGGGCGAGGAGAGGGAGCTTTCCCTCTCTGGCGGCATAAGTCAGTACTTTTTCCCGGTCTTTGCGGAAGCCGAGAAGCCTCGCATAGTAGTGATATCCATTTTTGATGTAAGTTTTTACATTTTCTTTCTTAAGACCGAGCATAATATGGAGGAGAGCTCTGTTTATGCGCGTCTGTGTTATCTCCCGGGTTTTTATAAGTTCACAGAACTGCTTATAGTTAAAGAAGTTGTCTAACCGGGAGCAGATCCTGTGGGCCAGATCTTCAGAGACATCCATGTAGCGGAGGAGTCCGTCGGGATGTTTGTTCAGCAGTTTGTATTTCAGCAAAAGAGAAAAATCGTTCTGATAGATGGGATAAGATACCCGATGATGATCTTTCAGCAGTTCCAGGCAGCTTGGCGGAACCTGATCTTCCAGTTCGCTCAGTATACTGGAAAACGGCGTATTGTCAAATGTTCCGCCCGTGCGGTCTGTATTCAGGGCGGAACCTGAATAGGCAAGGAGAGAGCGGATCGCCGACGCGGAACTGTAACCTCCGGCATGGATACCCTTGTCGTGGTAGTGAGCTCCTTCCCGCCGTATCGTATAGGGGGTGAGAGGGCTTTTCAGTTTTTTCAGCGCTTTCAGGTATTCGATCCCCAGGATATTATTGGGATCGGACATAAGGGAGGCGTATTCTTCGGAATGCGAATAGTCAGTCAGCGCCATCTGCCGTGCCTTTGGAAAAGAGAGGCCTTCTTTCAGATGCTGTCTGAGGCTGTGTCTGTATGCCTCCGGCTCGCGGATGAGGATATCTGCGATCCTGCCAAGCGACGTAAGATCATCACATTCGCTGCCGAAACAGACCGAGTCCGCGATCCCCAGGCCGTCCAGCAGGGATACGGCTCCCTCAGCGAACAGCTCCGCGCTTCCGGTGGCGTAGCAGACAGGCAGTTCAAAGACAGCGGCGGCCCCGCATTTTAAAGCCATCTCCGCCCGCAGGCGCTTCGGCATGACGGCGGGAACGCCGCGCTGCACATAATCGCCGCTCATAACGACGACGGCGGCGTCTGATCCGGTGACGCGCATTGCTTCCTTAATATGATAAAGGTGCCCGTTGTGGAACGGGTTGTATTCTGTGATAAGTCCTACGATTTTCATAAGAATCTCCTTGTATGTGGGTTTCCACCATATTATACTATAAAATGACGGATTCATATAGACAAAATTATCTTTCTGCGGATGAAGACAGAGGAAGAGAACTTTCCGGCACGGCAGGAAAAGCGCAGAAAGCCGAAAAAGGTGAGAGCATGGAGAAAGACTGTAAGATGGACGTCGGGCGGATGAGCGAACTGCTCGAAAGACATGATTTTAAAAAGCTGAAAGAGGAACTGGAATCCATGCATCCAGTGGATATCGTGGATGCCTTTGAGGAACTGGACAGGAAACAGCAGACTCTTGTATTCAGGCTTCTGGCCAAGGAAGAGGCGGCGGAAGTATTTACAGATATGAACAGCGACATGAGAGCGGATCTCATCAATGCACTGACGGACTCCGAGCTTGAGGAAGTCATGGATGAGATGTATGTCGACGATACGGTGGACGTCCTGGAGGAGATGCCGGCCAACGTAGTGGACAGGCTTCTCATGGCCACGGATGAAGATACGCGGCAGAAGATCAACGCGCTTTTGCAGTATCCCGAGGACAGCGCCGGGAGCATCATGAATATCGAGTATATCAGTCTGCGAAAGGAGATGACTGTGGCGGACGCGATCCTTAAGATCCGTCAGGTAGGCATCAACAAGGAGACGATCTATACCTGCTACGTCACGGAGAAGAAAAAGCTCATCGGCATGGTGGACGTAAAGGATCTGCTCACTGCGGGTGAATCCCGCAGGATAGAGGAGATCATGGACGAGAACGTCCTCTACGCCCGGACGCTCGACGATCAGGAGCATGTGGCGAATATGATCAACAAATACGGTCTTGTGGCCATCCCGGTCATCGACCATGAAGACTGCCTTGTGGGTATCGTTACAGTTGACGACGCCATGCTCGTTCTGCAGGATGAGACGACGGAGGATATCAGCATCATGGCCGGCGTCAGTCCCAATGAGGACTCTTATTTCGAGACTTCCGTGCTGAAGCAGGCGAAGAACCGCACGCCGTGGCTCATGCTGATGATGCTCTCGGCCACAGTTACGGGCGAGATCCTGGGCTACTATGAGAATGCGATGGCGGTGATGCCGGTCCTTATCACTTTCATCCCCATGCTCATGGGAACCGGAGGAAACTGCGGATCCCAGAGTTCTACACTTATGATCCGCGGACTTGCCGTGGGGGAGATAGAGTTTAAGGATATCTTCAAAGTCATTTTCAAGGAGATCCGTGTGGCGCTCATCGTGGGAGCGCTCCTAGCGGTGGTAAACGGACTGCGCATCTGCCTGATGTACGACTGGAATGTAATGCTTGCGTTTGCTCTTGGCATCACTATGCTCGCGGTCGTTATCATGGCGAAATGCATCGGATGTATTCTTCCTCTGGCCGCGGGCAGGATCGGGCTGGATCCTGCCATCATGGCCGCGCCTCTTATCACAACGATACTGGACACATGTACGATCCTTGTCTATTTCAACATCGTGACTGCGTTTTTTAAACTGTGACCGGACAGATGATTGTACTGAAAAATACACACAAAACCCCGATAAAATCCGACAGAATCCCTTGTATACAAAAAAATTTTCCTTTATAATAGACACATGTGATAAAAAATGAAAGGTGGCACATTAAATATGGGATTTATTGACGAGATCAAGGCGCGGGCAAGAGCAGAAAAAAAGACGATCGTTCTTCCGGAAACGGAAGACAAGAGGACTTACAAAGCTGCTGAATCGATCCTGAAAGAGGGAACGGCAAACCTGATCCTTGTGGGCAGCAAAGAGGAGATCGAGAAGAACAAAGGTACATACGATATCTCAGGGGCAGTGGTCGTAGATCCGGCACAGAGCGACAGGACGAACGGCTACATCGCAAAGCTTGTCGAGCTCAGACAGAAAAAGGGCATGACAGAAGAGCAGGCAAGAGAGCTGCTCCTGAATAATTATCTGTATTACGGCGTTATGATGGTAAAGATGGGCGATGCGGACGGTATGGTATCAGGCGCATGTCACTCATCTGCAGACACCCTGCGCCCGTGCCTGCAGATCCTCAAGACGAAACCGGGGACAAAGCTTGTATCCGCTTTCTTCCTTATGGTAGTCCCGGACTGCGATATGGGAGATAATGGTACGTTTATATTCAGCGACGCCGGGCTGGAGCAGAACCCGGATCCGGAAAAACTGGCGAACATTGCGATATCTTCCGCAGAATCTTTCCGCATACTCACAGGACATGAGCCGGTCGTCGCCATGCTCTCTCACTCTACAAAGGGAAGTGCGAAACATGCGGACGTGGATAAAGTCGTAGAGGCGACAAGGATTGCCCATGAGCTGGATCCGGAGCTGAAACTGGACGGCGAACTGCAGCTTGACGCGGCGATCGTGCCGGAAGTGGGGGCTTCCAAAGCGCCGGGAAGCGAAGTTGCAGGACATGCCAACGTACTGATCTTCCCGGATCTGGACGCGGGAAATATCGGATACAAACTGGTCCAGAGGCTTGGAAAAGCAGAGGCATACGGCCCGCTCACCCAGGGGATCGCGGCTCCGGTCAACGACCTGTCGAGAGGGTGCAGCGCCGAGGATATTGCGGGAGTCGTTGCGATCACAGCGGTTCAGGCTCAGAATATGTAGACTTCGGGGACTCTTGTCTCTGACGTATCATAAATCATAAAGTGTTCGGGAGGAAAGAAATGAACGTATTAGTAATCAACTGTGGAAGTTCTTCACTTAAGTTCCAGCTTATCAACGCCGCTTCTGAGGAAGTCCTGGCAAAAGGGATCTGCGAGAGGATCGGGATCGACGGGAGACTGACCTACCAGCCCGAGGGCGGTGAGAAAGAAAAGACGGACAAGCCCATGCCGACGCATACGGAGGCTATCCAGTATGTGATCGAGGCTCTGACAGATCCTAAGAAAGGAGTCGTCAAAAGCCTGGATGAGATCGGCGCTGTCGGCCACCGCATGGTTCACGGCGGAGAGAAGTTCTCATCGTCTGTTATTATCGACGAGAGCGTAAAGAAAGCGGTCGCAGAGTGCAACGATCTTGCTCCGCTCCATAATCCGGCGAACCTGATCGGCGTCGAGGCATGTGAGAAACTGATGCCGGGCACGCCGATGGCAGGAGTGTTCGACACGGCGTTCCACCAGACAATGCCGGAGAAAGCCTATATGTACGGACTTCCGTACGAGTACTATGAGAAATATAAAGTAAGGCGCTATGGTTTCCACGGCACGAGTCACAGCTATGTGTCACAGAAAGCGGCCGAAGTGATGGGAAGACCATACGAAGATCTCAAGACGATCGTGTGCCATCTGGGGAACGGCTCCAGCGTGACGGCGGTCATGAACGGAAAGTCAGTGGACACCTCCATGGGACTGACGCCGCTCGAGGGACTTGTAATGGGAACGCGTTCCGGAGACATTGATCCGGCCATCATGGAGTTTATCGCTCAGAAAGAAGGCCTTGATATCGCAGGCGTGATGGATATCCTGAACAAAAAGTCGGGCGTGTTCGGACTCTCCGGGGATCTCTCCAGTGATTTCCGCGATCTGACGGACGCTATGAACAGCGGAGACAAGAAAGCGAAGATCGCGATGGACGTATTTTCCTACCGCGTGGCAAAATATATCGGCGCTTATGCGGCGGCAATGAACGGTGTGGACGACATTGTGTTTACGGCGGGTATCGGTGAGAACGACGACTATGTAAGAGCGGAAGTATGCAGCTACCTCGGCTATCTCGGCGTCGATTTCAACCGGGAAGTAAACGACGGTCTGAGAGGCGAACAGAAAGAGCTGACGAAAGAGGGATCCAAAGTCAGAGTGTTCGTGATCCCGACAAATGAAGAACTGGCGATCGCGCGCGAGACTCTTGCACTTGTAAAATAATCCGGCCGACGGCTTCCGCCCGCTCCGGTACGGAGCCGCCCGCGAAAAAACTGGTTGACAAACCCGCTTTCCGTGATATAATAGTCTAGGTATGAATAGGAGAACTAACGATGTTAATAAACCTATCAGACGTTTTGTCAGACCAGCATAAGACAGTGGAGGAGACTGTGCCGCTCACTATGGATACGATCCGTCTGAGATCGGGCGACTATCCGGTCGTCGGCAGTGAGCCGATCCGCGTCCGCGCAGAACATCTGAAAGAGAAAGAACTGCTTATTACGGCTGATGCGAGCCTTACGGTTCTGATCCCATGCTGCAGATGTCTGGAGGATGTAAAGCATGATTTCGTGTTGCACTTTACGAAGCATGTGGACATAGGTCTCTCCGACGCAGAACTGACAGAGGATCTGGATGAATCAGACTTTATTGACGGATATCATCTTGACGCCGACAGACTGCTCTTTGGTGAGATCCTGTCAGAATGGCCGGAGAAAGTACTCTGCCGGGAGGACTGCAAAGGTCTGTGCAGAGTATGCGGCTGTGATCTGAACAAAGGAACCTGCACCTGCAGGGAACCGGAACCGGAACCTGATCCCAGGATGTCAGTTGTCCGTGACTTATTTAAGAATTTTAAGGAGGTGTAACCTATGTCGATCTGTCCAAAGAATAAATCTTCAAAAGCAAGAAGAGATAAGAGAAGAGCCAACTGGAAGATGAGCGCTCCGAACCTTGTCAAATGCAGCAAGTGCGGCGAACTTATGATGCCTCACCGCGTATGCAGGGCGTGCGGCGCATACAACAAGCGCGAGATCATCTCCGTTGACTGATGGAAAATCAGCGTGAAAAGACGTAAAAACTTTATGTTTTGCGTCTTTTTTTTATTGATTTTTATATTGTTTTCCAGTAGAATGATTTCAGTAGTGTTAGGAGGAGAAAAAATGTCTGATATTACGAAAGTCGCCCTTGACGCGATGGGCGGGGACAATGCTCCCGCAGAGATCGTTAAGGGTGCGGTCAGGGCAGTACAGCAGAGAAAGGACATTCAGATTCTGCTGACAGGACCGGAGAGTGTTCTGGAAAAGGAGCTGGCACAGTATACTTACCCGCAGGAACAGATCCGCATCGTGAATGCGACTGAGGTGATCGAGACTGCCGAGCCGCCTGTGAAAGCGATCCGGGACAAGAAAGATTCTTCTATCGTGGTCGCTATGAAGATGGTCAGAAACGGCGAGGCGGACGCTTTTGTCTCAGCAGGCAGCACCGGAGCCGTACTTGTCGGCGGGCAGGTGCTTGTGGGCAGGATAAAAGGGGTGGAGAGACCTCCTCTTGCGCCGCTTCTGCCGACACTGAAAGGCGTGTCGCTTCTGATCGACTGCGGGGCCAATGTTGACGCCCGTCCCTCTCATCTTGTACAGTTTGCGAAAATGGGTTCTATCTACATGGAGAGTGTGATCGGAAAGAAGAACCCCACTGTCGGCATCGTGAACATCGGTGCTGAGGAAGAAAAGGGAAACGCCCTTGTAAAAGAGACGTTCCCGCTTCTTAAGGCATGCGGCGACATTAATTTTGCCGGTAGCGTGGAAGCAAGAGAGATCCCATATGGGAACGTGGACGTCATAGTATGCGAGGCATTTACAGGCAATGTGATCCTCAAACTCTACGAGGGAGTCGGCGGCGCCCTAATGAAGAAAGTGAAACAGGGGATGATGTCCAGTCTTCGGAGCAAGATCGGAGCGCTTCTTGTAAAGCCTGCGCTCAAAGCGACACTCAAAGATTTTGACGCCAGCGAGCACGGCGGAGCTCCTCTGCTCGGTCTGAAAGGCCTCGTAGTCAAGACACACGGGAGTTCCACTTCCACAGAGGTGTGCAATTCTATCATTCAGTGCGTCACATTCAAAGAGCAGAAGATCAATGAGAAGATCAAAGATGCTATTTTGAAGACGCAGGAATAGGAAATCAACGAAAACGGGAAAGGTTAGGAGGATTTGTTATGGAATTTGAAAAACTTCAGGAGATTATAGCGGATGTTCTCAATGTGCAGAAAGACGAGATCAGGCCGGAGACGACATTTGTGGATGATCTTGGCGCAGATTCACTCGATATCTTCCAGATCATAATGGGGATCGAGGAGGAGTTCGATATCGAGATCGACAATGACGAAGCAGAGAAGATTGTGACAGTACAGGATGCTGTAGATCAGATCAAAAAGGCAGTGGAATAAATAAAAAACCAGGTAATAATAAGTAAAAAGGACGAAAAAGCCCCTCTGGGCTTTTTCGTTTTCATACAGGGGCACGCACGCCGTCCGCCGTATGATGCGGCAGCCTGTCTGCCCCGGCGGGAGACGGCCCGGGAAAGGAAATATTATGAGTGATAGCAGACTGAAAAAACTGGAGGCCAGGATAGGATATACATTTCAGGATTTTTCTCTCCTGAGACAGGCGATGATGCACAGCTCTTACACGAACGAAAAGCACCTGCCCAAATATCAGTGCAATGAGAGACTGGAGTTCTTAGGAGACGCGGTGCTGGAACTTGTGTCCAGCGAATACCTCTTTCTGGAGTCGCCCCGGACGCCGGAAGGAGAGCTTACGAGGACGAGGGCCAGTATGGTGTGCGAGCCGTCCCTGGCGCTCTGTGCCAGAGACATAGATCTTGGAGACTATCTCCTGCTTGGAAAAGGCGAAGAAGCCACAGGAGGCAGATCAAGGGATTCCGTCATATCAGACGCGCTGGAAGCGCTGATCGGCGCTGTGTATCTGGATGGTGGTCTTACTAATGCAAAAGAGTTTATCCGCAGGTTTGTGCTGACAGATCTTGAGGATAAGAAACTCTTTTATGATAGTAAAACTATCCTTCAGGAGATGGTTCAGGCAAAAAAGAGCGGAACTGTCTCATACCGGCTGGTCGGTGAAGAAGGGCCTGATCACAATAAGTCTTTTCGCGTTGAAGTGCTCATTGGCCGGGACTGCTTCGGAGAAGGACAGGGCAGGACGAAAAAGGCTGCGGAACAGCAGGCGGCTTATGAGGCGATCCTCAGGCTCAGAAAACATGGATAAAGCAGGTGTCATATGTACTTAAAAAATATAGAAGTGCAGGGTTTTAAATCCTTTGCGAACAAGATCAGATTTGACTTTCACAACGGTATCACCGGTATAGTGGGCCCGAACGGGAGCGGGAAGAGCAATGTTGCGGACGCGGTCCGGTGGGTGCTCGGTGAACAGAGAGTGAAGCAGCTCCGCGGCGGCAGCATGCAGGACGTCATTTTTTCAGGGACTGAGAACAGAAAGCCGCTGAGCTACGCATCTGTGGCGATCACGCTGGACAATTCCGACCGCCAGCTCCCTGTCGACTTTAAAGAAGTAACGGTGACGCGTAAGCTGTACCGCTCCGGCGAGAGCGAATATCTCATTAACGGAGCCGCGTGCCGCCTCAAAGATATCAATGAGATGTTCTATGATACGGGTATCGGAAAAGAAGGGTACTCGATCATCGGACAGGGACAGATCGACAAGATCTTAAGCGGGAAGCCGGAAGACCGGCGCGAACTCTTTGACGAGGCGGCCGGGATCGTAAAATTCAAACGACGCAAAAATCTTTCGCTTAAGAAACTTGAGGAGGAGAGACTGAACCTGACGAGGGTGGACGATATCCTTGCAGAACTGGAAAAACAGCTCGGACCGCTTGAGGAGCAGTCTGAGACGGCAAGGGAATATCTGAAGAAAAAGGAAGAATTAAAGACCTTTGATATCAATATGTTCCTCCTTGAGGAAGAACGTCTGCGCGAGCGTATACGCGAGACAGAGGAAAAATATGAGATCGCCTCCGCAGAGATGGAGGAATCAAACAGCCGGTATGACAGGATGAAATCAGAATATGAGGCGATCGAAGACGAAGTGGAAACCATTGATCTTGCCATTGAAACCGCAAGAAACCAGCTTAACGAGACGAACCTGTTAAAGCAGCAGCTCGAAGGTCAGATCAATGTCCTCAAAGAGCAGATCAACACGGCGCGCATGAATGACGAGCACTATGATAACCGCGCCAGTACGATACATGTGGAGATCGATACCCGTCTGGAACAGAAAAGTTCTCTCGACGATGAGAGAAAGGGGATCCAGGAGAGATTGAAAGAGGCGGCCGAACAGGATGCTTCGGCAAAAACCGCGCTCATAGAGGTACAGTCCCAGATCGCGGCGCATACCGCTTCGATCGGGGAGAAAAAGCAGGAGATCATGGATCTTCTCGGCAGCCGCGCTTCTACGAAAGCAAAGATCCAGCACTATGATACGAAAAAGGAACAGATCGCCTCAAGAAAATCAGAGATCGCAACCACTATGACCGAGATCGCCGACGAATCAGGGCGCCTGGCACGGAGACTCGGAGAATACGGGGAAGAACTCCAAAAAGTGCAGGAGACGATCCGGGGATATAATGATAAGATCAGAGAGAATGAACAAAAAATAGAAACGCTGCAGAAAGACCTGAGCGAAAAGCAGGAAAAGCTGAGGATCGGACAGACTGCGTATCACAGGGAATCGTCCAGGCTGGAGTCACTTAAGAACATTACGGAACGCTATGACGGCTACGGCAACAGCATCCGGAAAGTGATGGCGAACAGAGAACAGGAGAAAGGCCTTATCGGAGTCGTGGCTGATATCATCAAAGTAGATAAGGAGTATGAGATCGCCATCGAGACAGCCCTTGGAGGCAATATCCAGAACATCGTGACAGACAACGAAGAAACGGCAAAACAGATGATCGCTTTCCTCAAAAAGAATAGATTCGGCAGGGCCACTTTCCTGCCGCTCACGAGTATGCGCGGCGGAGGGGGGATACGGACGCCGGAGGCGCTCAGAGAAGGGGGGGTGATAGGACTTGCCAATACCCTTGTCCATGTAGAGGAGCGATTTAAGGGACTGGCAGACCAGCTTCTGGGCAGGACGGTCGTGGTCCGTAATATCGACGACGGCATCGCGATCGCGCGTAAATACCGTCAGTCGCTGCGCCTTGTCACTCTGGAAGGGGAACTCATCAATCCGGGCGGCTCTATGACCGGAGGCGCTTTCAAGAACTCGAGCAATCTCCTGAGCAGGCGAAGAGAGATCGAGGAGTTCGAGAAGACCGTCGCCATGCTGAAAGCCGATATGGACGATATGGAGAGACAGGTCAGCGAGGTAAAGAGCGCCCGTGCAGCCTGCTACAATGAGATCGATGAGATACAGACAGAACTCAGGAAAGCATCTGTCCTTGAGAATACAGAGCGGATGAACGTTGAACAGACGCAGATCCGTCAGCGGGAAGCAGAGGAACGTGGGGAGAGATTTCGGAAAGAACTGGAAGAGCTTGAGAGAGAACTCCGGACGATCGCGGACAACGAAGAATCCATCCAGATGGAACTGGAGACGTCTGAAAGTCTTGAGCAGGAGCTCAACGATACGATCGACGCCCTCCAGAAAACCCTCGATAAGGAGAAAGAGGCTGAGGGGATCCAGCTCAGGGAGTCGGAAAAAGTGCATCTGGCTCTGGCAGGCCTTGAACAGCAGAATGCGTTTATCGAGGAGAACATCAAACGTATCAGCGAGGAGATCGGAAAATTCGAGTCAGAGTTAAGAGAGCTGGACGTCAACAAGGACAATACTTCAGAAGAGATAAAAGAAAAGGAAGAAAAGATCACAGAACTCCGTCAGACGATAGAAGACTCGAAAGACCTGTACGATGAGATCGGAAAGGAGATCAAAGAGCAGACGGGGAAACGGGAGGAACTCAACCAGAAGCACAGAGACTTCCTGAAAATGCGTGAGGAGCTCTCAAAACACATATCTTCCCTCGATAAAGAGTGCTTCCGGCTGAACAGCCAGAAAGAGTCGTACGAGGCTTCTTCGGAAAAGCAGATGAACTACATGTGGGAAGAATATGAAGTCACTTATAATCACGCGATGGAGCTGCGCGATCCCAACCTGACGGATCTGTCCTACATGAAGCGGCAGATACAGACGTTAAGGAACGATATACGGAAACTGGGCAATGTGAATGTCAATGCCATTGAGGACTATAAGAACGTATCAGAGAGATATGATTTTCTGAAAGGCCAGAGGGATGACCTGGTGGAGGCCGAGGCGACGCTTGTCCGGATCATCGAGGAGCTGGATATCGCCATGAGAAAGCAGTTTGGCGAGCAGTTTAAGAAGATATCAGAGGAGTTTAACATCGTGTTCAGGGAACTCTTCGGAGGCGGAAAAGGCACGCTGGAACTGATGGAGGACGAGGACATCCTGGAGGCGGGGATACGCATCATCGCACAGCCGCCGGGGAAGAAACTTCAGAATATGATGCAGCTCTCCGGCGGAGAGAAAGCTCTGACAGCGATCTCGCTTCTCTTTGCGATCCAGAATCTCAAGCCGTCTCCGTTCTGTCTGCTGGATGAGATCGAGGCTGCGCTGGATGACAACAACGTGACCAGATTCGCCAGATATCTTCACAAGCTGACAGAAAACACACAGTTCATCGTGATCACCCACAGGCGGGGAACAATGTCGTCTGCGGACCGGCTGTACGGGATTACCATGCAGGAAAAAGGAGTGTCGACGCTTGTGTCTGTCGATCTTCTGGAAAATGAACTGGACAAGTAGCAGCAACAGGAAAGAGGAGAGAAAGATGGAAGAGAAAAAAGGCTTTTTCAAACGGCTCGTATCAGGGCTTACAAAGACAAGGGATAATATCGTGTCCGGTATGGACAGTATCTTTCACGGATTTTCAAAGATAGACGAAGACTTTTACGAGGAACTCGAAGAAACGCTCATCATGGGGGATCTGGGAGTACGCGCGACGATGGATATCCTGGAGGATCTGAGGGAGAAAGTGCGCGCGCGGCATATCAAAGAGCCCATTGAGTGCAGACAGCTCCTGATCGACAGTATCAAGGAGCAGATGGACGCAGGCGAGACCGCGTATGAATTTGAAGAACGCACGTCTGTTGTATTTGTGATCGGCGTCAACGGCGTCGGAAAGACGACGACCATCGGGAAACTGGCAGGGAAATTAAAGAGTCAGGGAAAACGGGTGGTCATCGCGGCCGCGGACACGTTCCGCGCGGCGGCGGGAGAGCAGTTAAAAGAGTGGGCAAACCGCGCCGGCGTTGAGATGATCGGCGGACAGGAGGGCGCAGATCCCGCTTCCGTGATCTATGACGCTGTTTCCGCAGCGAAAGCGCGGAAAGCGGACGTCCTCCTGTGCGATACTGCGGGAAGACTCCACAATAAGAAGAACCTCATGGAAGAACTCAAAAAGATCAACCGTGTCATAGACCGGGAATACCCGGAGGCTTACAGAGAGACGCTTGTCGTGCTGGATGCGACGACAGGACAGAACGCTCTTGTACAGGCAAGAGAGTTTAACGAGGCGGCGGATATCACGGGGGTGATCCTGACGAAGATGGACGGGACAGCAAAGGGCGGGATCGCGGTGGCGATTCAGGCGGAGCTGAAGATACCGGTGAAATATATCGGAGTCGGTGAGACGATAGACGACCTGCAGAAATTTGACCCGGAAGATTTTGTAAACGCGCTGTTCTACCGCGAGGAAGAACAGACAGGAGAAGAAGGCCGTCCTTAAGAGAGGACAATATTTCAGAAAGAGGGAAGATAAGATGATGACACTGGAAAAATTTGAGGAGGCAAGCGAACTGGTCAAGGGAGTCACCAATCCTACGAAGCTCGTGCACAGCGAGTACCTGAGTGAACTGACCGGCGGGAAAGTATATCTCAAGCCGGAGAACATGCAGCATACCGGCGCGTACAAGATCCGAGGCGCATATTACAAGATCAGTACGATGACCGAAGAAGAGAGGTCGCGCGGGCTCATCACCGCGTCTGCCGGGAATCATGCGCAGGGCGTGGCGTTTGCCGCGAAAAAGTTCGGGTGCAGAGCGGTGATCGTCATGCCTACGGTGACGCCTCTGATCAAGGTAAACCGGACAAAAAGCTACGGGGCTGAAGTGATCCTCTATGGAGACGTATATGACGACTCCTATGCCTATGCCCGCGAACTGGCTGAGAAAGAGGGATATACTTTTGTCCACCCGTTCAATGACCTGGATGTGGCGACCGGACAGGGAAGCATCGCCATGGAGGTCGTGCAGGAGCTGCCAACTGTGGATTATATCCTCGTGCCTGTGGGCGGGGGCGGCCTGATCTCAGGCGTGGCCACGCTGGCCAAGATGCTCAATCCCAAGATAAAAGTGATCGGTGTGGAGCCGTCGGAAGCGGCGAGTATGACGGCGGCGCTTAAGGCCGGAAAGGTAGTGGCGCTTGAGCGCGCCGACACGATCGCGGACGGGACGGCCGTGAAAGCCGTAGGGGACAATATACTTCCTTACGTGCAGGAAAATGTGGACGGCATCCTGCTCGTGGATGACGACGAGCTGATCGGAGCCTTTCTGGACATGGTGGAGAATCACAAGATGATCGTGGAGAATTCAGGTCTTCTGTCCGTCGCCGCGCTCAGGCAGATGGATCTCAGAGGAAAAAAAGCCGTCTGCATCTTAAGCGGAGGCAACATGGACGTCATCACGATGTCTTCCATTGTCCAGCACGGACTGATCCAGAGAGACCGTATCTTCTCCGTGTCGGTCCTCCTCCCGGACAAGCCGGGTGAACTTGTCCAGGTGGCGAAGACGATCGCGGACCAGCAGGGCAATGTGATCAAGCTGGAGCACAATCAGTTCGTGAGCACGAACCGGAATGCTGCGGTGGAACTGAGGATCACGATGGAAGCGTTCGGGACAGAGCATAAGGAACGTATCCTCGACGCACTGGAAAAGAACGGATTCCGTCCGAAACTGATCAGTGCCAAACTGTATTAATCATCAAAGGAGCTGTTTGTCGTATCATGGAAAGAAAAAGCCCGAAAAAAGGAGATATCTACAGACATTTCAAAGGAAAAAAGTACAGGATCCTGGAACTTGCAGTATGTACGGAGACGGGAGAAGATATGGTCATCTTCGAGACAGTGGAAGGCGTGCACAGAGTATACGCCAGCTTTCTGGAAACTTTTTTAAGTCCTCTGGACAGCGCGAAATATCCCCGGTCTGACCAGAAGCACCGTTTTGAACTGTGCAGGGACAGAAAAGAAAGTCCTGGGGGACAGTTGAAGCGGCATGGCAGCACAACGTCGCTGATCCTGGAATTCCTTGAGCTTATGGACAATGAAGAACGCATAAAATTCCTCCAGAAACACCAGGCGCAGATCGACTCGCGGTTTCTTACCGCGGCTGCGGAGAGCCTGGAATTTGCGGAAAACTCGGAGACGATAGAAGAGCGCTATGCAGCGCTGATGCGGTTTCTGAAGACAAAAGCAAGATATGAAAGCCGGAGACTGCGATGACAGTTTCCGGCTTTCATATCCTGTGAGTATCAGGAGCAGATATTTTCCCCTCTGGCGCGTTTCTCCAGAAGTGTGTGGATCTTATCTGTCGGATTCATGACAGAACCGATGGTGATGTCGTGGTTCAGCGAATCGACGATGAGCGCGAGAAACTTGCTCATCTCCGCCGGTACAAAGTAGGGCTTTTCGCGGAGCTCGGGCGGAAGATAAGTAAGGTTTGTCGTTATGACTTTATGGATATAACCTTTTTCATAATATTCGTCGAACTTTTCAAATCCGTCCGTGAACAGACCGAAAGTGGTGCACACGAAGACGCGTCCTGCGTTCCGCTCTTTTACCTGTTGCGCGACGTCGAGCATGCTCCCTCCGGAGGAGATCATGTCGTCGATGATGATCACGTCCTTGCCGTTTACGTCATCGCCCAGGAATTCATGCGCGACGATTGGGTTCTTTCCGTTGACGATGACGGAATAATCACGCCGCTTGTAAAACATGCCCATATCTACGCCAAGAATATTGGAGAGATAGACGGCCCGGTGCATGGCGCCCTCGTCCGGACTTATGATCATGAGGTGGTCCTTGTCCGGAATCAGGTCCGGTACAGCGTGGAAGATCGCTTTCATAAACTGATAGGACGGGCTGAAGCTGTCAAATCCGCTTAAGGGGATCGCATTCTGCACCCTTGGATCGTGGGCGTCAAAGGTGATGATATTGGATACGCCCATGGCCGCGAGTTCTTCGAGCGCGAGCGCGCAGTCCAGAGATTCTCTTTTCGTGCGTTTGTGCTGACGGCTCTCGTAAAGGAAAGGCATGATGACATTGATGCGCCGTGCTTTTCCCGTGGCGGCCGAGATGATCCTTTTGAGATCCTGGTAATGGTCGTCGGGCGACATATGGTTCAGGTGTCCGCTCACAGTGTAGGTGAGACTGTAGTTGCATACATCCGTCATGATGAACAGATCGGTCCCGCGGATCGTCTCGCGCAGGACGCCTTTCGCTTCTCCTGTGCCGAAGCGGGGACATTCACAGTCTACAAGATAATTATTTGCTTTGTAATTAACGTAGAGGGGGGATTCTGACACTTCGTTGATCGTGTTTGCGCGGAAAGAGACGATATGATCGTTGACTTTCTGACCGAGTTCGCGGCAGCTCTCCATCGCAACGATCTTCAGCGGAGCGGTGGGGAGCGTTTTTTCTAAAAGTTCTATATTAGACATTTTCTTCTCCTGTTGCTTGTCTTTACTGTGGATCTGGCGCCGGCGTACAAAAGGAAATACGCTACATATCCTTTATAACATCTTTCCCGGGCAAATTCAAGAAGGTTTTGGGAGATAATGGGTTTGCGCCTTTTTACAATTATGTTATACTTGACAGGGATCAGAGAGAAGATACAAGGAGCTTTCATATATGACGAAACACGCGCATACCGTAAAGAGCGTGCTGCCGGGCAGCATCGCAGAGGAGATGGGCATCACTGCGGGGGACAGACTGCTTAGGGTGAGCGGTCATGAGATCGAGGATATTTTTGATTATCAGTACTATGTGGAGGACGAGGAGATCGTGCTCCTTATCGAGAAACCGGATGGAGAACAGTGGGAGCTTGAGATCGGAAAAGACGCCGGCGAGCAGCTTGGCATTGAGTTTGAGCAGGATCTTATGGACGAGTATCGTTCCTGCCGCAATAAATGTATATTCTGCTTTATCGATCAGATGCCTCCGGGAATGCGGGATACCCTCTATTTTAAAGACGACGATTCCAGACTCTCTTTCCTGCAGGGAAATTATGTGACGCTGACGAACATGGACGACCATGATATTGAGCGGATCATAAGATACCGCCTGGAACCGATCAATATCTCTTTTCAGACGACAGATCCTAATCTTCGCTGCCGGATGCTCCACAACCGGTTCGCGGGCGAGGCCCTCAGGAAAGTAGATATGCTCTACCAGGGCGGGATCGAGATGAACGGCCAGATCGTGCTGTGCAAAGGGATCAACGACGGAAAGAATCTTGAGAGATCGATCAGAGAGCTGACCGGATATCTCCCGTTTTTAAAAAGCGTCTCCGTCGTCCCGGTGGGACTTACGAAATTCCGGGACAGCCTGTATCCGCTTGAATCTTTTACAAAAGAAGACGCAAGAGAGGTGCTGCATGTCATCCACAGATGGCAGGAGAAGATTTATGAGCAGTATGGCACTCATTTTATCCATGCAGGCGACGAGTGGTATCTGCTGGCGGAAGAAGAGCTTCCTGAGGAAGAGCGCTATGACGGATATCTCCAGCTTGAGAACGGCGTGGGGATGCTGCGTCTTCTGATAGAGGAGTTCAAAGAAGCATACGGGCCGCTCGTCCCGGACTCAGGCAGAGGAGAGCTTTCTATAGGCACGGGACGGCTGGCCTGGCCATATATAAGCGGTATGGCAGAGAGACTCATGGAAAAATATCCGGGAATGAAGATCCACGTATATCCTGTCCATAACGAATTTTTCGGCGAGCGTATCACTGTGTCAGGACTGATCACGGGAGGGGATCTCATCGCCCAGCTTTCGGGAAAGCGCCTGGGGAGCGCGCTCCTCATCCCGTGCAATATGCTTAAGTCGGATGAGGATGTGTTCCTGGACGACATTACAGTGAAAGAACTTTCCGACGCTTTACAAGTGCCGGTAGTTATTGTAAAATCAAGCGGACAGGATCTTATCGACGCGATCCTGGGTGAGAAAGAGCAAGGAAAGGTTGAATAAAATGAGCAGACCAGTAGTAGCCATCGTAGGGCGTCCCAACGTCGGCAAATCGACGCTGTTCAATGCGCTGGCCGGGGAGATGATATCTATCGTAAAAGATACCCCCGGAGTGACAAGGGACAGGATCTATGCGGACGTGACATGGCTGGACAAAGAATTTACACTGATAGATACAGGCGGCATAGAGCCTGACAGTAAGGATGTGATCCTCTCTCAGATGAGAGAGCAGGCTCAGATCGCCATCGATACGGCGGACGTGATCATCTTCATCACGGACGTAAGACAGGGACTTGTGGACGCGGACTCGAAAGTCGCCGATATGCTGCGGCGTTCGGGAAAACCGGTGGTCCTCGTAGTGAACAAGGTGGATCATTTTGAGAAATACATGCCGGACGTCTATGAATTCTATAATCTGGGGATAGGCGATCCGGTTCCTGTATCCGCGGCTTCACGGCTGGGGCTGGGGGACATGCTGGAGATCGTGACGGAATATTTCCCCGGGGGGAGCGACGAAGAAGATGAGGACGGGCGTCCCCGCATCGCCATCGTCGGCAAGCCCAACGTGGGGAAATCTTCGATCATCAACCGTCTGCTCGGCGAGAACCGTGTGATCGTCTCTGATGTGGCGGGAACGACGCGCGACGCTATCGACACAGGCGTCGTACACAACGGAAAAGAATATGTCTTTATCGACACTGCAGGACTTCGGAGAAAGAGCAGGATCAAAGAGGAACTGGAGCGCTACAGTATCATCCGTACCGTGACGGCCGTCGAACGCGCCGACGTGGTCCTGATGGTCATAGACGCCACGGAGGGCGTCACCGAACAGGACGCAAAGATCGCAGGGATCGCTCATGAGAGAGGGAAAGGCGTCATCATCGTGGTCAATAAGTGGGACGCCATCGAGAAAGACGACCGGACGATGAAAGAGTATGAGAAAGACATCCGCCATGTGCTCTCCTATATGTCTTATGCCGAGATCATGTATGTGTCAGCCGTCACAGGACAGAGACTGGGGAAACTGTATGATATGATCGATATGGTGATCTCGAATCAGACGCTCAGGATCGCCACAGGCGTACTCAACGAGATCATGACGGAAGCGGTCGCGCTGCAGCAGCCGCCGTCAGACAAAGGAAAGCGCCTGAAGCTTTACTATATCACACAGGTGTCGGTAAAGCCTCCGACATTCGTGATCTTTGTAAATGACAGGGAGCTGATGCATTTCTCATATACCAGATATCTTGAGAATAAGATCAGGGAGGCGTTTGGATTCAGGGGGACTTCACTGAAGTTCTTCATAAGGGAGAGAAAAGTAAAGGAGCAGTAAAGTTATGGAACGATTGATCTGTCTGGCCATCGGCTATGTGTGCGGTCTTTTTCAGACCGGGTATATCGTCGGGGAGATGAGCCATGTCGATATCAGGAAAAAAGGAAGCGGAAACGCCGGCACGACGAACGCCCTGCGCGTCCTCGGCTGGAAAGCGGGAGCGCTTACATTTGCCGGGGATGTGATCAAATGTGTCGCTGCATTCCTGATCGTATATTTTATGTACCGCGGCAGCGAATACCGTCCGCTCCTCACCCTCTATGCGGGCGCAGGGGTGACGCTCGGACACAACTTCCCTTTCTATATGGGATTTAAAGGAGGGAAAGGAATCGCCGTTATGGCGGGACTCGTCGCAGTCAACAGCTTCTGGCATCTGCCGGGGAGTCTCCTGCTCATCCCGGTCACGCTGGCCTGCTTTCTGATCCCGGTTATTTTAACGAGATACATATCCGTGGGTTCACTGGCAGCGTATACTGTATTTCTGACCGAGATGATCATTATCGGCCGGTGGGGCTGGTTTGATATGGAAAATGCCCGATGCCTTGAGCTTTATGTCGTGCTTTTCCTTATGACGGCGCTGGCATGGTACCGTCACAGGGAGAATCTAAAAAGACTTGTAAACGGGACAGAGAATAAATTCGGATCAAAGAAAAAGGAGAGGTAGATCATGGCAAATGTAAGTGTACTGGGAGCCGGGAGCTGGGGAACTGCACTGTCCGTCCTGCTTTATGACAACGGACATCAGGTAACGGTCTGGTCCATCGATGAAAATGAGGTGAACATGCTGCGGGAGAAAAGAGAGCATGAGCTCAAGCTCCCCGGAGTAAAACTTTCCGATGACATGGAGATCACAGGAGATCTGGAGCATGCGGTGAAAGGCCGGGATTTTCTCGTGCTGGCCGTCCCATCCCCGTTTACGAGGGAGACTGCGCGCAAGATGAAGCCTTATGTGGCGGAGGGACAGATCATCGTGGACGTGGCGAAAGGGATCGAGGAATCCACGCTTATGACCCTGTCCCGGCAGATTGAGCAGGAGATCCCCCAGGCGGATGTGGCAGTGCTGTCAGGGCCAAGCCACGCGGAGGAAGTAGGGCGCAAGCTGCCCACGACGTGCGTAATCGGGGCGAAGTCGAGGAAGACGGCGGAGTATCTTCAGTCGGCTTTCATCAGCAATGTGTTCCGCGTGTACACAAGCCCGGATATCCTGGGGATCGAGCTGGGAGGATCGCTCAAGAACGTGATCGCCCTGGCGGCGGGCATCGCGGACGGACTCGGATACGGGGACAACACGAAAGCGGCGCTCATTACGAGAGGGATCGCAGAGATTGCGCGGCTCGGCATGAAGATGGGCGGGAAGATCGAGACCTTTACAGGTCTTACGGGCATAGGCGACCTGATCGTCACATGCGCGAGCGTCCACAGCCGCAACCGTAAGGCGGGATACCTCATAGGTCAGGGCATGTCTGTGCAGGAGGCAATGGACGAGGTCAGGATGGTCGTGGAGGGCGTCTATTCAGCAAAAGCGGCTGCAAAGCTATCGAAAAAGTATGGCGTATCCATGCCTATTGTAGATGAGGTGAATGCGGTTCTCTTCGACGGAAAATCTCCTGCAGACGCAGTGGACGATCTGATGCTGAGAGAGTCGCGCAGCGAGAATAATTCTCTTACCTGGGACGAATGACGGACAGATAAGTGATAAAATAGAAGGCATACCCCCGAAGTCTGCGGCATACACTGTATCAGCAGAATAAGGGGGTATCTTTATGGATTCATTTCAGGTATACAGAGATATGAAAGCGCGTACAAACGGAGAAATCTACATCGGTGTGGTCGGCCCGGTACGGACAGGCAAATCTACATTTATCAAGAGGTTCATGGACCTCCTCGTTCTCCCGAACATGGAAGACGGGCATGCAAGGGAACGGACGCAGGATGAACTCCCACAGTCTGCTTCCGGCACCGCCATCATGACGACAGAGCCGAAATTCGTACCGAAAGACGCGGCGTCTGTCAGGCTTTCCGATGATGTGGAGGTAAAGATCCGCCTTATCGACTGCGTGGGCTTTGTGGTGGAAGGGGCGTCCGGTTATATGGAGAATGACGCGGAGAGACAGGTAAAGACTCCCTGGTTCGAGTATGAGATCCCCTTTACAAAGGCGGCAGCTATCGGAACGCAGAAAGTCATCCACGATCATGCAACGATCGGATTTGTCGTGACCACGGACGGGAGCGTCACGGATATCCCGAGGGAGAATTACATAGAGGCGGAGGAAAAGACAGTAAATGAGCTCAGGTCGATCGGAAAGCCTTTTGTGATCCTGCTCAATTGCCGCAAGCCGTATGCGGAGGAGACACAGACCTTAAAAGAGGAGCTGGAAGCAAAATACAGCGCGGCAGTCCTACCGTTGAACTGCGAGCAGATGAAGACGGAAGATATCCATGAGATCATGCGCCAGGTACTCTACGAATTCCCCATCACCGAAGTAGAGTTCTATGTGCCGAAATGGGTGGAAATGCTCTCCAGAGACCACCGGATAAAGAAAGATCTTCTGGAACAGGCCCGTACACTCATGAAAGAGCTGGAGGATGTCCGAAGCATCGTCTCTCTTGAGATCAAGACGGACAGTCCGTATATCCAGGAGATGACTGTCGCCCGGATCGAGATGGACTCAGGGAGAGTGCAGATACAGATCAGCTACGCACAGGAGTATTATTACGAGGTCTTAAGCGAACTTACCGGCATGCAGATCCGGGGCGAGTATGAGCTTATCTCAACGGTAAAAGAACTCTCTTCCATGAGGGAAGAGCTGAGCGGACTAAAAGACGCGTTTGCAAATGTGAAGATGAAAGGCTACGGCGTAGTCACCCCGTCAAAAGAGGATATCAGGCTTGAGGATCCGGTCATCATCAAGCAGGGAAGTAAGTTCGGGGTAAAGATCCGTTCAGAAGCGCCCTCGATCCACATGATACGCGCCAATATCGAAACAGAGATCGCTCCCATCGTAGGCAGTGAGAAACAGGCGGAGGATCTGGCGGAGTATATCAAAAAGGAGAGCGAGACGCCTCAGGGCGTGTGGGGGACGAACATCTTCGGGAAGACAGTGGAGGAACTTGTGATGGACGGCATGAGAAATAAGATCGCCATGATAAATGACGAGAGCCAGGTCAAACTCCAGGATTCCATGCAGAAGATCGTAAACGACACAAACGGCGGTCTGGTCTGCATCATAATCTGATGGACGGCTCGCCCGACAACCGCTCATCCGGAGAGTATAACAGCAGTGTACACAGTTCCCGCCGTGAGTATCCGGCTTTTGGCGGGAACCTTTAAGGAAAAGGCAGATGAAGAACATATATGACGGGAGCGTCATCCCTGATGCCGTATGAAAGAAATGCTTGAACCCAAAACTTCCTGATAGTATAATATCAGTTAAAACAGATCAGGAAAGGACAGTGCAGATAAGACGATGAGCAGACAATATGAGAAACTGGAAAAATGCTACGCTTATTACAGGTCACGGACAGATTTCACCCCGAAAGTGGGACTGATCCTCGGCTCCGGCCTGGGGGGATATGCTGCAAACATGCAGGTGGAGACGGAGATCCCATACGGCGATATCCCGGGATTTCCCGTCTCGACGGTAAAGGGACATGCCGGGAGATTCCTGCTGGGATATATTGGTACGGTCCCGGCTGTTGCCATGAAAGGAAGAGTGCATTATTATGAGGGGTATGCCATGGAAGACGTGGTGCTCCCGGTAAGGCTCATGAAAAAGATGGGGATCGGGATCCTCTTCCTGACCAATGCTTCCGGAGGGATAAACCGCGCATTTTCGACAGGAGACTTTATGATGATCACAGATCAGATATCGAGTTTCGTACCATCCCCTCTGATCGGAGAGAACGTATCCGAACTGGGGGAACGCTTCCCGGATATGACGCACATCTACGACAGAGAGCTCATGGAAGTGATAGAAAAGACAGCGCAGGAGGAAGAGATCGAGCTGAAAAGGGGCGTCTATCTCCAGACGTCAGGACCGAACTTCGAGAGTCCGGCCGAGATACGGATGTACGCTGCCCTCGGGGCGGATGCAGTGGGCATGAGCACTGCATGCGAGGCGATCGCGGCGAGCCATGCAGGGATACGTGTATGCGGCGTTTCATGCATTTCCAACATGGCAAGCGGGATATCGGAAGAAGAACTAAGCAGTCTGGACGTACAGGCTGTGGCGGATCGGCGCGCCGGGGAGTTTGCAAGACTCGTCACGAAAAGCATAGAGAAGATGTGACGATGCGGACAGAGTACAAAGGAATAAAAATATAAGAAAGAATCAAAGGTGAGGACATATGAAGACAAGGATATATAACGCAAGGATACTGACGATGGATGAGGGAAAGGACATCTTCACAGGAGAGATCCAGATCGAGAACGGACGCATCACGTGTGTAAAGCCGTGCGGAGAAGACAGTGCAGGCCAGAAAGGAGACGCGCCGGACGCGTCTGCGGGGACGACAGGAGGGGGTGGATCATGGGATCAGGAGATCGACGCCGAAGGCAATCTGATCATGCCGGGATTTAAGAACGCGCACACCCATTCTCCGATGACGTTCCTGCGTTCCTATGCAGACGACATGAAACTCCAGGAGTGGCTCTTTGATAAAGTGTTCCCGGCGGAAGCCAGACTTACGGCAGAAGACATCTACTGGCTGACAAAGCTCGCGGTAATGGAATATCTTACCAGCGGAACGACCTCCGCATTTGATATGTACAAGCTCAAGAGCGAAACTGCAAGAGCGTCAGAGGAGACGGGATTCCGCATGGTGCTGTGCGGGGATATCAACGATTACGGCGGGACGATCCGGGATGTGGAAGACGACTATATAAATTACAACAAGAGGGAAGACAGCCTGATCTCTTACCAGATGGGCTTCCATGCCGAATATACAACGAGCCGTGGGATGATGGAAGAACTGGCCGCACTTGCGGACAGATATAAAGCGCCGGTCTATGTCCACTGCGCAGAGACGAAAAGAGAAGTCGAGGAGTGCAGGGAGCGCTCCGGTATGACGCCCGTCGCGTATATGGACTCTCTCGGGCTCTTCCGGCACGGCGGAGGACTGTTCCACGGCGTTCATGTGGATGAAGAGGATTTTGACATTATCCGCAAGAGAGGCATTTATGTAGTGACCAATCCGGCGTCGAACCTGAAGCTGGCCAGCGGGATAGCTCCTGTAAAGAGGTATCTGGATCTTGGCATCGCAGTGGCGATCGGAACAGACGGAGCGGCGAGCAACAACTGCCTGGATATGTTCCGGGAGATGTTCCTGGCAACAGGGCTGCAGAAAGTCCTCTGTGATGATCCTGAGGCAGTGCCGGCTATGGACGTACTCAGGATGGCTGTTTCAAACGGCGCGCATGCGATGGGACTGACAGACTGTGACTGTATTGCCCCGGGAAAACGGGCGGATCTTATCATGCTCGACCTGACGCAGCCGAATATGCAGCCGCTCCACAATATTGAGAAAAATATCGTTTACAGCGGCAGCAAGCAGAATGTAAAGATGACGATGATAGACGGGAAAGTCCTCTATCAGGACGGCATCTTCCACATTGGCGAGACAAGAGAAAACATCTACAAGAACGCCAACCGGATCTCAGAGCGCATCCTCGGGATATAAGAGACGGGTAAGATACATCCGCGGCAGAGGGACGGCAGGAGAAGAAACAATAAATCAGGCAGGGGGAGAAGAAAGGGGTACGTATGATGAAAGCAGCAATATTTACGATAGATACAGGGATATACAGGGCGAAAGCCGAGAGCGCGACGGCGACGGCGCTTAAGCGTCTCCTGGAGCAGGTCGGATTTGAGGTGAGAGCGGCAGGAGTACTGCCAAAGGAGAAAGAAGTCGTCTCCACAGTCCTTGCCCAGCTTGCCGATTCGGGGTCGGTGGATCTTATACTGACTGCCGGCGCTGTCGGATACCAGAGCGATGACTGTGCGGCTGAGGCGGTCGCAGATGTTGCGGAACGGCTCATTCCCGGCATACCGGAGGCGCTGCGCGCCTATAATCTCAGATATTCAAAGAAAGCGATCCTGGATTCCATGGCAGCAGGCATAAAAAAGAAGACACTTATCCTGAACCTGCCGGAGAGCGCCAAGACAGCCAAAGAGGATATGGAGTATATCCTTCCCGAGATCGTTCAGGTAGTGGAGAGTATCAGCATATGATGAAAGTGACATATTTCGGACACAGTGGATTTCTTCTGGAGACGGAGGACATGTACTGCGTTTTTGATTATTACAGAGGCAGTCTCCCGGAGTGGGATACGGATAAGAAGATGCTTGTATTTATGAGTCATGCACATTATGACCATTATAATAAAGAAATATTTAAACTGCGGAAGAGCTTTTCAAACATCAGGTTTATCCTGTCTTCTGATATCACTGATATTCCTGATGCAGATACCACAGGAGAGTATGAGGGCGGCCGGGACGTCCTGTCTGTGGCTCCAAACGAAGAACAGACGGTCTTCGGATGCCGGATACAGACACTGCGGTCAAACGACCAGGGCGTCGCATATCTGCTCCGGTACGGCGGCAGGACGATATACCACGCCGGAGATCTGAACTGGTGGCACTGGGAGGGAGAATCGGAAACTTTTAACAAGATGATCCGCCGGACTTACCAGTCGGAGATCAACAAGCTGCGGCAGGAAAAGATAGACGCTGCCTTTGTCCCGGTGGATCCCCGGCTGGGAGAGCAGTACTGCTGGGGGCTTGACTGTTTTATGAAGAGAACGGATACAAAGCATGTGTTCCCGATGCATTTCTGGGATAATTATGAGATATTTGACCGGCTGACACTGGAGGACTGTACGAATGGATACCGGGACAGGATCATGAGGATCGAGAGGGAAGGGCAGACGTTCCTGCTGGAATCGTGAAAAAGCGGCCTCTGTTCATTGACGACGATGTCTGAAAATAGTATAATCAGTAACTGTGTCAAGTAAGACAGACGATCGCGGCTGCACAGGCCGAAAGGCTGCAGACGAGGAAAGTCCGGGCTTCACAGGGCAGGATGCCGGATAACGTCCGGTGGAGGCGACTCCAAGGCCAGTGCAACAGAAATAAACCGCCGGGGACACGCTCTCCGGTAAGGGTGGAAAGGCAGTGTAAGAGACTACCGCCCTGCTGGTAACAGCAGGGGCACATGTAAACCCCATCCGAAGCAAGACCGGATAGAAGCAGTGTGGCGGCCCGCCACGCTTCAGGTTGGTCGCTTGAGCGCATCGGTGACGGTGCGCCTAGACAGATGATCGTCCACGACATAACCCGGCTTACCGTCTTGCTTGGCACTACATTGAAGAATACCAGCCGCAGACGCAGACAGCCTGCGGCTTCGTCAATTTATGCCGCAGAAAGTGCAGATAATATTTAAGATAAAACAGGAGGAAGGACATATGGCAATGAGGATCAACGCAGAGCTGCCGCTCCCGGCAGATTTGAAGGCAGAGTACCCGCTCTCGGAGGAAATACGGAAGATAAAGGCAGAAAGAGATCAGGAGATCAGAGACATTTTTACCGGAAAGATCGATAAATTCGTTGTGATCGTCGGTCCATGCTCTGCCGACAATGAAGATTCCGTGTGTGAATATGTGGAGAGGCTCGCGAAGATCAATGAGAAGGTGTCTGACCGCCTGATGATCATACCACGTATCTATACGAATAAGCCGCGTACAACAGGAGAGGGGTATAAGGGAATGCTCCATCAACCCAAGCCGGATCAGGCGCCCGATCTTCTGGCAGGCATCATTGCCATCCGCAAGATGCACATCCGCGCTATCCGTGAGAGCGGATTGACAGGAGCGGATGAGATGCTCTATCCGGAGAACCGCAGTTATCTGGACGACATCTTATCCTATGAAGCCATCGGCGCCCGCTCTGTGGAGAACCAGCAGCACCGCCTGACCGCCAGCAGCATGGATATCCCTGTGGGGATGAAGAACCCCACCAGCGGGGACTTTTCTGTGATGCTCAATTCCGTGGTGGCGGCCCAGAGTTCCCATTCCTTTATCTACAGAGGAATGGATGTGACCACGGACGGGAACGACCTTGCCCATGTGATCCTGCGCGGAGGAGTGGATAAGTACGGAACCTGCATCCCAAACTACCATTACGAGGATCTGATGCGGCTGTTCAACATGTATCAGGAGAGAGAGCTTAAGAACCCGGCGGCAATCATCGACGCCAACCATTCCAATTCGGACAAGCAGTTTAAGGAACAGATCCGCATCGTAAGCGAAGTGCTCCACAGCAGGAGATATAACCCGGAGCTTAAATCGTTGATAAAGGGTGTTATGATCGAGAGCTATCTTGAAGAAGGGTGCCAGAAGATCGATGAGAACCGCGTGTACGGAAAATCCATCACAGACCCGTGCCTTGGTTGGGAGGACACCGAGAGACTGATCTATAAGATCGCGGAGGAATATATATAATCTCCCGCTAAAAACGTTTTTCTTTTAACGAATCAACAGAAAACCCGGCAGGAGTGTCCGTCCTGCCGGGTTTGTATTAGCGGTTATGCCTGCGGTATTTCTCTTCGCAGTATTTGCAGCGGTAGATCTGCTTTTCCTCGTCTGTGAGGACAAAGATATGATCCAGCCCCTGTTCGATGGAAGTGATACATCTCGGGTTCTTGCAGCGGATCACGTTCTTGATCTCCTTGGGAAGAGTAAGCTGCTTTTTATCCACGATCTCCTCGTTCTCGATGATATTGACCGTGATATTGTGATCGATGAATCCAAGAATGTCAAGATCCATGAAATCAATCGGGCACTCGATCTTCATGATGTCTTTCTTGCCCATCTTATTGCTCTTTGCGTTTTTGATGATGGCGACACAGCAGTCCAGCTTGTCAAGATGTAAGTACTTATAGATCTCCATACTTTTTCCGGCTTCGATGTGATCCAGTACAAAACCCTCGGAGATGCGTCCCACATTTAATGTATTTCTTACCATGATATTTTCCTCTCTGAATATGAATCTCTTAACATAAATCCTTATTGCAAATCACGATTGCTGATCCACAGGGATGTCCAAAAGTGTCAGGATCAGAGCCATGCGCACATACACGCCGTACTGTACCTGACGGAAATAAGCGGCGCGCGGATCATCGTCCACCTCCACGGAAATTTCATTTACCCTTGGCAGTGGGTGGAGCACATACATATCCTCTGGGGCAAGCTTCATTTTTTCCCTGTCCAAGATATAGAAATCTTTCATCCGCACATAATCCTCTTCGTTGAAGAAACGCTCCTTCTGTACTCTGGTCATATACAGGATGTCAAGCTTTGGCATCGCATCCTCGAGACGCACAACTTCCTCATAGGGGATGCTGTTGCGGTCGAGAACATCGTGGCGGATGTATTCGGGAAGGCGCAGCTCCTCTGGTGAAATGAGGACAAAGCGTATGCCCTCGTATCTGACAAGCGCATTGATGAGAGAGTGCACGGTGCGGCCGAATTTCAGGTCACCGCACAGGCCGATGGTCATATTTTCAAGCCGTCCCTTTAAATTGCGGATAGTGAGCAGGTCTGTCAGCGTCTGTGTGGGATGCTGATGGCCGCCGTCTCCCGCGTTGATGACCGGGATGGAAGAGTGCTGGCATGCCACCATGGGCGCACCTTCCTTTGGATGTCTCATGGCACAGATGTCTGCGTAGCAGGAAATCGTGCGGATCGTGTCGGAAACGCTCTCGCCCTTCGCCGCAGAGCTGGAATCAGCGGAGGAGAAACCCATTATGCTTCCGCCTAAGTTCAGCATTGCCGCCTCATGGCTTAATCGTGTGCGTGTGCTCGGCTCATAGAAAAGTGTTGCCAGTTTCTTACCTGCGCAGGCATGCGCGTACTTTTCAGGTTTCGCCTCGATATCCTGTGCGAGATCCAGAAGTTTGTCAAGTTCTTCCACTGAAAAATCCAGCGGACTCATCAAGTGTCTCATAAATAGCCTCCTTAATTATCGGTTTATCTGTATTGCAGCAGTTGTTCTACAGTCTTTCGCTTCGGCGCCTCCGGGGCGATATCAGGATATCCCACAGCGATGAGTGCTGCTAATTCCTGCTCTTTTGGGATATCAAGTAGCTTTGTGATGCCCTCCTCGTCAAAAACGCCCATGATGACAGAGCCAAGACCATGGTTCCATGCTTCAAGGCAGAAGCTCTGGCATGCGATACCCACGTCAAACATCTGCCAGCGGTCTTCTTTCTTGGTCGTAAAAGACCCGTCTCTCTCATAACCGCAGCGTCCTTTGATAAAGGTGACGGCGATCAGAAGAGGCGCCTGCCTGATGATGTTTGAATTGTAATCCGGGGTGAACTTGTCCGCGATCTCTGACAAAAGAGAAGGATTCTCTATTGCAGTATAGCGGGTGATCTGAGTGTTTTTCCAAGAAGGAGAATAAGATGCCGATGAAACGATAGAGTCAATAATAGAATGGTCAACATGCTCCGGCTTGTATCTGCGGATGCTCCTGCGCGTTTTTAAACATTCCGTAACGTTCATTTGCGTACCTCCATAAATTCTCCAACTAATCATATAATAAAACCGGGGGATTTTCAAGATAATTATAGAGAACAAAACATAAGCGGACAACAGAATGTTGTCCGCCCTATAATGTGAATGAAATAGGTGGGGTGACACTCCCACATCTCCAACTTGGGCGACGGCCGCCTGTTCCGTCCTCTGCTTTCATTCAATATAGTTTATGCCCTTACATTTCCATTATACAATTACGTTACCGTTTGTCAAGCTTTTTTAAAGTGCCTTTTTCAATATAACGCTCTGCATTATATGTGCTTAAAAGATGGAGTGTTTTGGCATAACAGTTGCCGTAAGCACTGACCCTTACTGCGACGCGGATATACTCTCCGCAGACTTCATACAGACGGACAAATAAGACAGAACCGTCATGTGGATTTATCCCGGTATAATCGGGATCGGCAAGGATATTTTCAATATCAGAAAAATATTTATCATATTCATAAGGATGTCTTGACTTGATGTGTTCAATATTAGAGGGACCTATATATATGGGAGTACCGACAGGTATTTTCAGGTTTAGGAACTGAATGATTGTTTCATCAAATTCTCCTATTTTTTTCCTGTTTTTGTCAACTATAACGGTCACCTTCTTTCTTACGTATGAAAATGCAGGGGGTGAAAACAAATGATTGATTCAATCAATACGGGTGATACAGAATAGTCTGTTGAGGGGAACAGAATAATTCGTCGTATGATCATTATAATTCAATAAAAATATTTGTCAATTGTATCAGAATATTTGTTTATAACAAAAAGTAGCTTTTGCTCTGGAAATGTAATATAATGGACGTTAGTGCGAGGAAGGGAGAAATGAAATGGCAACACTGGAAGAACTCAGAGAGAAACTTGACGAGATTGACGATCGGATCGCAGAGCTCTACGAAAAGAGGATGGAGGTCTGCGGCGCGGTCGGAGAATATAAAGTAAACGCGGGAAGAAAGGTGTTCGACCGCCAGAGAGAAAAGGACAAATTAGCTGATGTGGCGTCCAAGGTGAGCGGTGATTTTAATAAGAAGGGGATACAGGAGTTGTACCAGCAGCTTATGTCCATGAGCAGGAAGCTGCAGTATCAGCAGCTTGTAGAAGCCGGGGCGCTGGGAAGGCTGCCGTTCATCCGCATTGACGATCTGGATAAGAAGAATGCCCGCGTCGTATTTCAGGGGACGGAAGGGGCGTACAGTCAGGCGGCCATGCAGCAGTTCTTCGGTGAGGACGTGAATAATTTCCATGTTCGGACCTTCCGTGACGCCATGGAGGCCATCGAGGAAGGCTCGGCGGACTATGCGGTGCTGCCTATCGAGAACTCCACTGCGGGTCCGGTCATCGAGATGTACGACCTGCTGGACGAGTTTGAGAATTATATCGTGGCAGAGACCATCCTGCCTATTGTACATACACTGTCCGGTCTGCCGGGAGCAAAATTATCAGATATTAAAAAGGTCTATTCAAAGGCGGAAGCGCTGATGCAGACGACCCGTTTTCTTGACGACCATTCTGACTGGCAGAGGATCAGCGTGGTAAATACAGCTATCGCCGCAAAAAAGGTGTTAAAGGAGCAGGATATCTCACAGGCGGCGGTGTGCGGAGCTTACGCGGCAAAGGTGCACGGCCTTTCCGTGCTGGTGGACGAGATCAACGATGATACAGATAACTCCACGCGGTTTATCGTGGTGACAAACCAGAAAATATTTTTAAAAGAAGCTTCGAAGATCAGCATCCGTTTTGAACTGCCGCATCAGAGTGGTTCTCTGTACGGTATTCTCTCACATTTCATTTATAATGATCTGAATATGTCTAAGATTGAGTCGCGTCCCATTAAAGGAAGACCGTGGGAGTATTGCTTCTTCGTGGATTTTGACGGTAATCTCGAGGATCCGGCAGTAAAAAACGCCATCCGGGGTTTAAGAGAAGAGACTACGAATCTAAAGATCTTGGGCAACTATTGAAACGGCAAATATGAAAGTGACATAGGAAAATAGAGGAGACAGGAGTGAAAATATGCGTACCAATGAACTGATGCTGTATAAGAACATGGAGTACGGCCATATCTTAAGTGATATGACATTTCTTATGGAGAATCACGGGAACGAGTACTATAATGAGGAAGATTTAAGGAGTCTTCTTTTTGAATGTGTGAACGCTCTGCTGGAGTTTTCGGTGGAGCATGGCTTTGAAGGGAATCTGTGGCATACGTATCTGACGTTTCTTCTTGTAAATGATGAGAACGCCTACAGTACGTCCTGCGAGATCGTAGGCCCGGTGTCAGGAAGTATCAATGAGATTGCCTTACATGACTTTACTGTCTTTAAGGAATTATTTGACTACGACTTTCGTGAATTGGAGAGCGATCTTGAGGCAGGCTGCATCCAGATCCTTATGGATTACCGGATGCCGGACGGCGCGGGAAAGATTTTTAACCGCCGCGTAAGGGACCGGATCTGCAGTCTTGCACAGAGACTTGGGAATGTGGCAGATGTGGAAGAGTTCCATCATCTGATGACCCAGTTCTATAAGGAGTTCGGAGTAGGGAAGCTGGGCCTTCATAAGGCGTTCCGCATCGAGCACCCGGAAGGCGGGGACATGCAGATCGTGCCGATTACGAATATCGCGCATGTGCATCTGGATGATCTGGTTGGGTATGAGATCGCCAAGAAAAAACTGATCGACAATACAGAGGCGTTTGTAAAAGGAAGACGCGCCAATAACTGCCTTCTCTTCGGCGACGCGGGGACAGGGAAGTCCTCGTCCATCAAGGCAATCTTAAATCAGTATTACGATCAGGGACTGCGGATGATCGAGGTGTATAAGCATCAGTTCAAGGACTTAAATGATGTGATCGCACAGGTGAAGAACCGCAATTACAAGTTCATCATCTACATGGATGACCTTTCCTTTGAAGAGTTTGAGATCGAATACAAATATCTCAAGGCAGTGATCGAGGGCGGTCTGGAGCGTAAGCCGGAGAATGTGCTTATCTACGCCACATCAAACCGCCGCCATCTCATCCGCGAGACCTTCCGCGATAAAGCGGACAGGGATGAAGAGCTGCACACCAATGATACGGTGCAGGAAAAATTATCTCTCGTGGCCCGCTTCGGCGTGACCATTTATTTCGGCTCGCCGGATAAGAAAGAGTTTCAGGAGATCGTGCGTGTCTTGGCGAAAAAAGGCGGCGTGGATATGCCGGAGGAGGAACTGCTCCTCGAGGCAAATAAATGGGAACTCTCCCACGGAGGACTGTCGGGGAGGACAGCGCAGCAGTTTGTAGATTACCTGCTTGGAAAAGCGGGAGAGTGATAGACTTCCTAAAAAGCCAACTGTAAAAGAACCGATGAGTAACAAAAAGCAACAAAAAGAGGTATCCCATGTGAGCACACTTGTGCTCGGGACGCGGCGCAGCGGTACATAAGACCGCAAAAGACGCGGTCTAAGTGCCGGCGCCGCTTTACGGCTCACCTGAGACACCTCTTTGTACTTGAACGGTTCTTTTATAGTTGGCTTTTTGCAGAATCTATGTTGATTTTCAAAAATTTGCTGACGGCATGGTTAAATGCCGCAGGATTTTTACTGGTTATGAAATGGTCGCCGTCGATAAAGCACAGGCGCGAGTTTTTGATATGATTCGCGATAAAGCGGGTATGCTTTTCTTTGATCATATCTTTTGTTCCTGCTATTACAAGCGTTTCTGCGGTGATCTGCCGTAATTCCTGAACGGAGATATTCGGTTGGTTTATCATCAGGCTGAGTATCTCCGTGTTTTTCTTTGCCTGAGCGCTCTTTGAGGAAAAAAGCTTCGCTATTCTGTAACCAAGCTCAATCGGTATCTGGGTGGAGGCTTTGACGCCTTTGGTATTCAGATTGCCGCCGTTTAAGATGAGCTTCTTTACACGGTGAGGATATTTTGCGGCAAAGCACATGGCAATGTTCGCCCCGTCCGAGAATCCGAGGATGTGCGCGCTGTTAATATCCAGCCGATCCATGAATGCAGCCAGATCTTCTGCAAACTGGCGGATTGTAAAAGGCGCGTCTCCCCTCGGCGTCCTGCCGTGCCCTCTTGTATCAAGAGCAATGACCCGGTAATCAGAAGAGAATTCCTCCATCTGATACTTAAAATGCCCGCTGTCCTCCCCATTCCCATGCAGTAAGATTAACGCTTCCCCCGTTCCTTTTTCCATGCAAAAATGCCTGATATCCATAATCTGTTTTCCTTTCCACATCGCAGACCGCTAACTCCTATTTTAAGGTTAAAATTTTCTGATTTACATACTGCTGATTTTGTCAGAGAAGTTCAGTGGCAGAGTACTCAATACGTGGTGAATCCGGCGGGGGTAAGGGTGTTCCGAAACAGACCGTAAAGCGGTGTCAGCGCTTGGGCTGCGTATTTTGCAGCACTACGCACTGCTACGCCGCGACCCGAGCGAAAGCGGGTCTGTGAGGAACACCCTTACCCCCGCCGTCTGTTCATCCGTATTGAGACATTCGGCTATACTTCCTGTATTCCGCTGATATCACTGTCGATCACCAATGAGTAATTGGTATAGTACACCACGAACCCCGGTTTCCCTCCCTTTGGTTTTTTTACGTGCTTTTTCTCTACATAATCGATCTCTACCTTTTCGCTGCCGCGCATACTGGAGTAGTAGGCGGCCAGCCGCCCGGCCTCCTCGAATGTCCGGTCCGGCAGTTCTTCCCCGTTGGTCTTTACGATGACATGGGAACCGGGCGCCTGCTTTGCGTGGAACCACCAGTCGTTTCCCACGGCAAAGTCAAAGGTCAGTTCATCGTTCTGAAGATTATTTTTCCCCACATACATATGGTAACCGTCACTGGAAATGTAGTGCAGCGGCGTATTCTTGACCTTTACTTTCTTGCGGGTAAACTTACGTTTGATATATCCTGTCTCTGTAAGCTCTTCTTTGATCCCGGCCAGATCATCCTCGGTAAGGGCAATATCCAAAGCAGTCTGGATGGATTCCAGATAAGTAATGTCGTCCTTTGTCTCCTTACACAGTTCGGACAGAGCCTCAAAGGTTCGTTTCTGCTTGTTATATTTTGCAAAATACCGCTGGGCGTTCTCCTGCGGCGTCTGGGTGGGATCTAACGGGATGGTAAGCATCTCGTTTGTATAGTAATTGAGTGCCTCGAGCTGTCTGGCGCCCTCTGATACATTGTAGCCGTAGGTGTTGATAAGCTCGCCGTAGACTTTGTATTTCTCCCGGTTCTCCGTATCCTTTAGCTGACGAAGCTGTAAATCATATTTCTTGCGGCTTCGCTCCAGAGCCGTCTGCACCACATGGCGCAGATCAACAGACTTCTGGCGGATGCGGGTAAGCTGGCTGCGGGTTGAGTAGTAGGTGCGCAGCACTTCGGATATGGAAGAAAACTCCTGCTTTGTATAATTTGGAAAATGCGTCAGCGGCAAAGAGGAAAACTCCTTCGGCTCCCGTCCGTCGTAATAAATAGCCGGAGAGAAGCATTTCTCCTTCACTGCGGACAGGAAAAGCTCAAACTGGGTATACAGGTGACAGAGGATATCCTCGGAATACTCTTTTGCCGGAACCGAAGAATCCAGTCCTGCGAGATGGCAGATCTCCTCCGCGACGACGGGACTGATGCCTGTAAAGCTGGTATAGAGCGCCTTGGATACAGGGGAGGGTTTCCCGGTCAGCAGGGTGGAAAAATCCTCTTTTGGGACAGTAAGGGGGTCGGCTTTGTGCATGGTATCCGGAATGAAATATTCCCTCCCGGGCAGCACCTCGCGCACAGAGCTGATCTGCGCGGAGACATGCTTGATGCTGTCGATGATCTTTCCCTCTTCGGTGCAGAAAATAATATTGCTGTGTTTTCCCATGATCTCCACGATGAGCACCTTGCGGCAAAGGTCGCCCAATTCGTTTAAATGTTCGATGGTAAAGCGGATGATGCGCTCCAGCTTCGGCTGGGAAATGTCAATGATCCGGCCGTTGCTGATGTGCTTGCGCAAAAGCATACAGAAGTTGGGCGCAGTCATGGGCGCTGTCTTATTCGTTTCCGTCAGATATACAAGGGGAAGAGAGGCGTCCGCACAGATAAGGAGACGCTTCTGCCCCGCGGGGGATTTTATTGTCAGAAGAAGCTCGTCCGCCTCGGATTGTACGATCTTCGCGATCCTTCCATTTAATAATTCTTCTTTTAATTCGTGGACAAGATTTGCCACGACGATTCCGTCAAATGCCATAGTTGATAGATCTCCGTTCTCTTTTTCATGACGCGGTACGCAGGGTGAACCTGCATACCGGCGCTACCAGAAGTATAGCATAAAAGGAAAATGGAAGAAAGCGTAAATGCGTTGACTCACCTCGCCTTGAGGGGGTATAATAAAAGCCGCAGTGCGGATATATTTTGAGATAATCCGCAGGCGCTAAAAAATATAATACTGACAGAGGATGAAAACCATGATAAAGAGCATGACCGGATTCGGAAGATGTGAGATCCAGAAAGAAGCAAGAAAATTTACGGTGGAATTAAAAAGTGTGAACCACCGTTATCTTGATGTGAATATCAGGATGCCGAAGAAGCTGAATTATTTTGAAACTTCCATAAGAACGCTGCTGAAATCTTATGCGAACAGGGGAAAGGTGGACATCTTTATCACATATGAGGATCTGTCCCAGAAGCAGGTTGCGGTCAAGTACAACTCCGCCATTGCAGCAGAGTATCTGAAATATTTGAGACAGATGGAAGAAGAGTTCGGTCTGGAAAATGATATCCGCATCTCTACCTTATCCAGATACCCGGAAGTATTCACCATGGAAGAGCAGAGCGAGGATGAAGAGGAGCTGTGGAACGGACTTAAGGAGGCGCTGGAGGGTGCATTCACTCAATTCGTGGAGACGAGAAAGACAGAGGGAGAGAGCTTAAAGAAGGATATTCTTGCAAAGCTAAATATTTTGGAGGAACAGATCGTTTTTATTGAGGAGCGTTCCCCGCAGATTGTGACGGAGTACCGCGCAAAGCTGGAGGATAAGATGAGGGAGCTTCTCGCGGATACGCAGATCGAGGAAAGCCGTATCGCGGCGGAAGTGATCCTTTTTGCAGATAAGATCTGCACAGACGAGGAAGTAGTGCGGTTAAGAAGCCATATCCGCCATATGAGAAGCACACTTGAGGAGAGAGAGGGCATCGGGCGCAAGCTGGACTTTATCGCTCAGGAGATGAACCGGGAGGCGAACACGATCCTTTCCAAGGCAAATGACATCGAGATATCTGACCGCGCCATCAGCCTCAAGACAGAGATCGAGAAGATCAGAGAGCAGATACAGAACATTGAGTAACAGTTCAGCCATGCGTCAAATGCGAAAGCGGCTCATGCTCGCATGAGACCGCGAGCGTGAAGAGGAACGGCGCAGGCTGAACTGCAGGCACTGCGGCTGAACTGTTAAAGTTAAAAGAAATCAATCAAAGGGAGAGAGTTATGAACAGAAAAGGAATTTTAATTGTGGTATCCGGTTTCTCAGGATCAGGGAAGGGAACACTGATGAAAGAACTGCTTTCCAGATACGCGGATACATACGCGCTGTCCATCTCTGCGACGACCCGTTCGCCGCGGGAAGGCGAGGAGCACGGCAGGGAGTATTTCTTCATAACAAAGGATGAATTTGAAAAAATGATTGCCAAAGGCGAACTGATAGAGTATGCTAGATACGTGGAAAATTACTATGGCACTCCGCGGGAGTATGTGGAAAAGATGCTCGACGAGGGCAGGGATGTGATCCTTGAGATCGAGATTCAGGGCGCGCTTAAGGTTAAAAAGGCCTTCCCGGATACGCTTCTTCTCTTTGTCACTCCGCCAGATGCCACAGAACTTAAAAACCGTCTTGTCGGCAGGGGAACAGAGACTTTGGACGTGATTAAGTCGAGGCTTGACCGTGCCTGCGAGGAGGCGGAGGGTATGGACAGTTACGATTATCTGATCGTAAACGATGACCTGAATGAATGTGTGGAAAAGATGCACACGATCATTCAGGGAGAACACCACAGGAGCTTTCGCAATAAAGCATTTATGAAAGAGATAAAAGAAGATTTGCAAAGATTGAAAGGAGAAGATTAAACATGCTGCATCCGTCTTATACAGATTTGATGAAAGTAGTAAACAAAGACGTCGAGGAGGGAGAGTCCAAAATTGTCAACAGCCGCTACTCGATTGTAATGGCGACCTCAAAACGTGCGAGACAGCTTATCGCGGGAGACCTTCCTCTGGTCAGCGCAAAGGGTGGGGAGAAGCCGCTCTCTGTTGCTATCGAGGAGCTCAACAAAGGGAAATTAAAGATCATGGCTGAAAACGCAGAAGCGGAATAGAAGGTCAGGGCAGATGCACATGTGGTATCTGCCTTTTTCACAGGTGAGCATAGAACAGGGCAGTTTTTAATAAATGAAAATTGGAATATACGATGGGAGGAATGATATGAAAATCTTGTTTATCTCTCTGGGGTGTGACAAGAATCTTGTGGATACGGAGGTCATGCTCGGCCTTCTGGCATCCAGAGGCTATGAGATGACAGACGACGAGACAGAGGCAGATATCATCGTGGTCAATACATGCTGCTTCATCCACGACGCCAAAGAGGAGAGCATCCAGAACATTCTTGAGATGGCAGAGTATAAGAAAGCAGGGAGCGCAAAAGCGCTTATCGTGACGGGGTGTCTTGCCCAGCGTTACAGGCAGGAGATATTAGATGAAATCCCTGAGGTGGATGAGGTGCTCGGCACGACTGCCTACGATAAGATACTGGACGCGGTGGACGCGGCGCTTGCCGGGGAACATTCTGTTATAGTCAGGGATGTGGACACGCTGCCCCTGCCGGAGACAAAGCGACTGGTGACGACAGGCGGGCATTTTGCTTATCTGAAAATCGCGGAAGGGTGTGATAAACACTGCACCTACTGTATCATCCCTAAGATCCGGGGGAACTTCCGCAGCGTTCCTATGGAGCGGCTCATAAAAGAGGCGGAAGAGCTGGCGGAGCAGGGGGTTAAGGAGCTGATCCTCGTGGCGCAGGAGACGACTCTGTACGGGAAAGATATTTACGGGGAAAAGTCGCTTCATAAGCTGTTGAAAGAGCTGTGCAGGATCAATGGCATCCGCTGGATAAGGATTCTCTATTGTTATCCGGAAGAGATCACGGATGAGCTTATTCAGGTGATGAAAGAGGAGCAAAAGGTCTGTCATTATCTTGACCTGCCGATCCAGCACGCGAATGATACGGTTCTAAAGCGCATGGGACGCAGGACGTCCAAGCAGGAGCTTACGGATATTATCGGAAAGCTAAGAAAAGAGATTCCCGATATCTGCCTGAGGACAACGCTGATCACGGGTTTTCCCGGAGAGACAAAAGAGCAGCACGAGGAGCTGATGGAGTTCGTAGATGAGATGGAGTTCGACCGTCTGGGCGTGTTTACTTACTCACCGGAGGAGGATACTCCCGCCGCAGCGATGCCCGGCCAGATCGATGAAGCGGTCAAGGAGGAGCGTCAGGCAGAGCTGATGGAGCTCCAGCAGGAGATCGCCTTTGACAATGCGGAGAGCATGGTTGGGAAGGAAGTGCTTGTGATGATCGAGGGCAAGGTGGCGGATGAGAACGCTTATGTAGGGCGGACGTACCGCGACGCCCCCAATGTGGACGGCCTGATCTTTATCAACACGGATGAAGAGCTGCTCTCCGGCGATTTTGCGAGAGTGAAGGTGACCGGAGCTTTAGATTATGATCTGATAGGAGAGTTATTATGAATTTACCAAACAAGCTGACAGTATTAAGAGTTATCATGGTACCGTTTTTTGTGTTTTTTATGCTCACAGATGTGGGCGGTGCGGCGAACAAGTGGATCGCTTTGGTGCTGTTTGTTGTGGCCAGCTTAACGGATATGCTGGACGGCAAGATCGCAAGAAAATACAATCTGGTGACGAACTTCGGGAAGTTTATGGATCCGCTGGCCGACAAGCTGCTTGTCTGCTCCGCCATGATCTGCCTGATCCCCTCAGGAAAGCTGGACGCGGTGATCGTGATCGTGATCATTGCCCGTGAGTTTATTATCAGCGGCTTCCGTCTTGTGGCTTCTGACAATGGCATTGTCATCGCGGCAAGCTACTGGGGCAAGTTTAAGACAGTGTTCCAGATGGCGATGATCATTGTGCTCATCGCGGATTTCGGCGGTGTGTTCGACATGATCGGCACGGTGCTCATCTGGATCGCTCTGGCGCTGACCATCATCTCCCTGATCGATTATGTGTGGAAGAATAAGCAGGTGCTCACGCAGGGGGGAATGTAAATGTATCTGGAATGGTATTTAAAAGAAAAAACAGCGTCAGAAAAGTCTCTTGAGGAGAAAGTGGTAGAGCTTCTGGCACAAAGGAATCTGACGGTGACGACTGCTGAATCTTGCACGGGAGGTCTGATCGCAGGCACTCTTGTAAATGTAGCAGGCGCATCGGATGTCCTGAATGAAGGTTATGTGACGTACTCCAATGAGGCAAAGGAACGCCTTGTGGGAGTGAAGCATGAGACGTTAGAACAATACGGCGCGGTCAGCGAACAGACTGCCCGAGAGATGGCGGAGGGCGCTGCAAGGGCAGCAGGCGCTGACGCAGCATTAAGCGCCACAGGAATTGCAGGCCCCGGAGGGGGAACAGCAGAGAAACCCGTGGGACTGGTGTACATCGGATGTTACCTCAACGGGGTGACCACGGTAGAAGAGTGCCGTTTTGCGGGAGACCGCAGGGAGAACAGACTCAGTACGGTTGAAACAGCGCTTCAGATGTTGAAAGAAAGGCTCACGCAGGAATAATTGATAAAAAAGAGACAAACTGATGATTGACGAATAATGTAAATTATGCGAAAATAATACGAGGAAAATCATACATATTGAAAGGAGTTTTAACATGATTTATTCACATGAAGTAGAAATGATGTGTCCGGTGGCGCAGGGTGCGAATCACGGACCAGCTCCAATCCCGGAAGAGGCGAAATGGGTAAAGGCTAAGGAAGTAAAGGATATTTCCGGTCTGACACACGGCGTAGGCTGGTGTGCGCCTCAGCAGGGAACCTGCAAACTGACACTGAATGTCAAAGAGGGTATCATTCAGGAGGCACTGGTTGAGACGATCGGATGTTCAGGAATGACACATTCCGCGGCGATGGCATCGGAGATCCTTCCGGGAAAGACAATCTTAGAAGCACTGAACACAGACCTTGTCTGTGATGCGATCAATACAGCAATGAGAGAACTGTTCCTTCAGATCGTATACGGAAGAACACAGAGCGCATTCTCTGAGGACGGACTTCCGATCGGAGCAGGACTTGAAGACCTCGGAAAAGGACTTCGCTCTCAGGTTGGTACGATGTACGGTACACTTGCAAAAGGTCCTCGTTACCTTGAGATGGCAGAGGGTTATGTAACAGGTATCGCTCTTGACGACAATAATGAGATCATCGGATACCAGTTCGTAAACCTTGGAAAGTTCACAGATTTCGTTAAGAACGGCGATACTCCGAACGATGCATGGGAGAAAGCAAAAGGACAGTACGGCCGTGTTGACGATGCAGTAAAGATCATCGATCCGCGTAAAGAGTGATCGCAGATCTTTAAATGAAAATCTCAACAAAGGTAAATAAATCAGGAGGATATATAAATGGCTTTATTTGAATCATATGAAAGAAGAATTGATAAAATCAATGAAGTTTTAAACAGCTACGGTATCGCTTC
>CALWAR010000084.1 GCA_944375765.1 uncultured Mediterraneibacter sp.
CTCCGGTTACAGGTCATAAGACAAAGTAACAAGCCTGCGATATAGCTAAAAGCAATCAGGCAAATGAAGAACTCGTTTTACTCAGACAACTTCATTTGCCTGATTAACGCCATACCACAGGCTTTAACTTTGACTAATGACCTTACACAGTCGCCGTCCGCATCACAATCCCGACTGTCCGAAAGGTGCATCATGTCGGCTGTATCCGTCTGATTTTTTGCGTTCATCCAATCGAAAGTATCTTCCCGGCAAACTCGGAATTTACAGAAAGCGGTCGAAAGGGCAGATTTTATCGACTACGATCCCATTTCAACTGGTTTCTTTGATTGTCGGATTTGTCGGAATGAATGCCGGATCCGATAGAGCAGAAAACAGACGAAGAAGAGGCCCGGGAAGACTTGAAAAGAGAGGATCGGCATGTGAGGAAGGCGACTTCGGAATAATCTGTCAGAAAAAGTTAAGGAGCTGGAAGCTGATGTTAAGCCGCAAAATGGACTGTTTGAGCCAAAAGCGAGTTGTCCATTTTGCGGCTTTGCTTTTCATCAGATTTCAGTTCCTTTAGTTTTTCTCAGATTATGGAGCGGAGCCTGAAGCACATGCCGATCCTCTCAAAGAAGTATTTCCGTGCCTCATCTCCGCCGGTTTTCTGTAAATTCCGCGATTGCCGGGGAAGTACTTCCGTTTGGAAAAACACAGAAAATCAAACGGATACAGCCGGTCTGATGCACCTTTCGTATACGGAGGGAGAATGAGGACGGTGACTGTGGAAGGATGTTAGTCAAAGTTAAAATCCGTGATGCAGCGTTGATCGATCAAATGAATATGTCTGAGCGTATGCAAGTTTATTCATTTGATCGATCGTTTTTAGCTGTAGCACGGATTTGTTACTTTGTCTTACGTCCTGTAACCGGAGCCGGATTCATTCTCCCGCCATATGCGAATACGTGAGTCATTCCACTGTACCCGCTTGATTTTCGGCCGATCTGTCAAGGAAAGTTTCCCCGGCAAACACGAATTACATTCATTTTATAAACATCGCCTCCCCGAAGCTGAAGAACCGATACCGCTCTTTCACCGCTTCCTCATAAGCCGCGAGCACATGTTCCTTCCCCGCCAGGGCGGACACGAGCATGATCAGGGTAGACTCGGGCAGGTGGAAGTTGGTGATCAGGCAGTCCAGGATCTTAAAGCGGTATCCCGGATAGATGAAGATCTCTGTCCAGCCGCTGCACGCTTTCAGACGTCCGTTCTCGTCCGCCGCGGACTCGATGGTCCTGCAGCTCGTTGTTCCGACGCAGATCACGCGTCCGCCGCCGTCTTTGGCGCGGTTGATCTTCTTTGCAGCCTCTTCGTTTATCATGTAGAACTCGGAATGCATGTGGTGATTCTCGACGTCGTCCACCTTGACCGGACGGAACGTCCCCAGCCCCACATGGAGTGTCACGCGTGCAATATCGATTCCCTTTTCTTCAATTTCTCTGAGCAGTTCCGGCGTAAAGTGAAGCCCTGCGGTCGGCGCTGCGGCAGAACCGGAATGCTCCGCATAGACTGTATTATACCTGTCTTTGTCTTTGAGCTGATGGGTAATGTACGGAGGCAGCGGCATCTGTCCGAGACGGTCCAGTATCTCCTCGAAGATCCCGGTATACTCGAAACGGATGAGACGGTTCCCCTCATCCACGACGTCCACCACTTCACCGGTAAGCAGTCCGTCTCCGAAGCTGATCCTTGCACCCGGCTTTGCCTTGCGTCCGGGTTTCACGAGCGTCTCCCAGACGTCGTCCGCTCCCCTCTTTAAGAGCAGGACTTCGATCTTTGCCCCGGTATCTTCCTTAGCGCCGATCAGCCTGGCCGGGATGACTTTTGTGTCATTGATCACAAGGCAGTCCCCCGGCTTCAGATAACTGATGATGTCACGAAATACATGATGCTCTACCTCTCCGGTCTCTTTATCAAGGACCATGAGCCGGGAAGCGGAACGGTCCTCCAGAGGATCCTGCGCGATCAGCTCCTGGGGCAGTTCATAATAAAAATCACTCGTCTTCATCACTTTCCCTTTCTGCCATAGATCACTCTTGTATCACAGAGAATATCATGGAGCGCCCTCTTCTCTCTGTCAAATCCCGCCATAATAAATCCGATGCAGACTATAACGCCGCTTAAGAATTTCCCCACAGTCTCCCGGTAAAGTACGTCCACGAACGTGAGTTTTGTCCCGTCCGCGCTCACCACACGCAGGCGGAACAGCCATTTCCCCAGAGTAGTGCCAGCAAGCCAGATGCTCAGGACATAGTACACCGCGCCCATCAGATACAGGAGAATGTCTTCCCATGTATATTCAAACAATACATTTCCATCAAACGGGGATGCGCTGATCAGGGCAAATACTGCGGCCATAGTGATCCGCCATATAAATAGAAGGACTGCGACGATCACGCTGTCTGCAACATATGCCGCCAGTCTCACCCAGAATCCTGCGAAAACAGGCGCTGCCGGTCTATACATTTCCGATCCGTGCGCTTCCGGTCTATATGCAGCAGGTCCGTGCGCCGCCGCTCCGTGTGCCGACGCTCCGTATGCCGCCGGGCCGTGCGCTGCCGCTCCGTATATCTCCTGTCTATTGCAGTTGTTCTGCATAGTACATCAGCACCCCGCTTTCCATTTCATCCGCAGTCTCCTTGAGGATCTGCGCCTCTGATTTCGGGATCAGGCCTCTGACTTCTGAGAACAGGGTTGCGAAGATATTCTCTGCCTGAGACGGCTCATAAACGATATCCACGCCCAGTTCTTCCTCCATCTGGTATTGCATATCTTCATAGGAACTGATCTCGTCGATCAGGCCGTTTTCTTTTGCCTGCTGCGCCGTATATGTGCGGCCGTCTGCAAGCGCAGCCACCGCTGTCTCGTCCATCCCCCTGCCGGAGGCAACCTTTTCTACAAACCGGGAATAGCATTCATCCACCTGACTCTGATAGATGGCTATCTGTTCATCCGTGAGCTGAGAACTGTCTTTATTCTCGCCGCTTGTAATGCTCACATAGCGGATACCCAGCTTCTCATACAGTCCGGTCAGGTCAAAGCCGGACATAATCACGCCGATAGATCCCGTCACTGTATTCTGATTTGCATAGATCTTATCTGCCGTAACGGCCGTCATATATCCGCCGGAGGCTGCATAATGCGCCATATAGCACCAGATCGGCCTGTCCGTCAGCTCCTGATATTCTTCCAGTCTGTCATACAGCTCTTCCGACTCATATACCGTACCGCCCGGCGAATCGATATACAGCAGGATTCCTCTGTTGTATTCATCCATCATAAGCCGGTCAATGTACTCCATGGTCGTCGTATGCTGATACCCTTCCAGATCCGCAAAAATCCCTGTTTCGGTCTGCTCCTGTATGGTGCCCTCCACACGGACGACTGCAATATAGTCTGTCAGAGGAGAGGAAAATTCCATCCCGCCCGTAAGCAGTTCCGATGATGTATTCTCTAATATTTTACCTGCAAATGCATTTGTCAGCACGCTGGCCGCCCCTGTCACGATAAAGACGGCCGCCGCTGCGATCAATCCGATTATCTGTTTTTTCTTCATTTTTCTCTTCCCGGTATATTTTATTATTCTCTGCTGTTTACTGTCTCAGTTCGATGCCAAGTTCTTCCAGACCGCTGAGGATCTTTTTCATGGCCGATGTAACGTCGCTGTCTTCAAGCGTTCTGTCCTTTGCGCGGAATACGATCGAGTAGGCGACGGACTTGAAGCCGCTTTTAATCTGGGAGCCCTCGTAGATGTCGAACAGACGGAAACTCTCAAGATTTGCTCCGCCTCTCTTTTCGATCACTTCCTCGATCTGTCCCACAAGCACGGATTTCGGAACGACCATACTGATATCTCTTGTCACAGACGGATATTTTGCGATCCCTGTGTACTTCCTGTCAAATGTCGCATAGTCAAGGATCGTCGGCATGTCGATCACGGCGATATATGCCCGGGTTCCGATCCCGTAAGTATCAGCGACCTCCGGGTGTACCTCGCCCAGATATCCGACTACTTTTCCATCATAGATGATATTCGCCTGACGGCCCGGGTGGAGGAATGTCCTGCCGGCATCCGGATCGTATTTTTCTCGGTCTTTCATGCCGATCTTCTCGAAGAACTCTTCCACAACGCCTTTCATTGTAAAGAAGTCTCCCTCGCCGTACATACCGAGTGTAAACTGCATCCTCTCGTCCGGCAGCTCTGTAAGAGGCAGGGCTTTCGGGATATAGATGTTTCCAAGCTCGTACAGGCGCACGTCTTTATTTCTCCTGTTGTAGTTTATTGCGAGCGATGTGAGCATACCGTTTAATGTGCTCGTTCTCATAATACTGTAGTCCTCGCCGAGAGGATTCATGATCTCGATGGCATTTCTTAGCGTTGAATCTGCCGGCAAAAGGAGCTTGTCAAATACTTTCGGGCTCTCGAAAGAATAGGTCATACCCTGGCTGAATCCGCAGAATTCCGCGATATCCCTTGCCACCCGCTCGATCCTCAGTTTGAAAGAAAGCTTTCCTGTCGTGGATTCTCCCTCAGGCAGTGTTGTCGGGATATTGTCATATCCGTAGAATCTCGCGACTTCCTCCGCAAGATCCGCCAGACACAGCAGATCCTGACGGAACGTCGGCGCGATCACTGCTTTTGTCCCCGCGTCATACTCCAGATCAAGCATTTTGAAGTATCCGAGCATCTCTTCCTCGGAAAGATCCGTTCCGAGGAGCGCATTGACCTTATCCGCATCGAACGGCACTCTCACGGGCTCTTTCTTCTTGCCGTAGACGTCCACTATGCCGCCTACGACTTCGCCCGCGCCCATTTCTTCTACGAGCTGGCACGCACGGTCGATGGCAGCCTGAGCATTGTTCGGATCAAGTCCTTTCTCAAATTTTGCCGAGGCGTCCGTGCGAAGTCCGATCCTTTTGCCGGACTTGCGGATGTTCACGCCGTCGAAGCACGCCGCTTCAAAAAGCATTGTCTTCACGTCGTCTGTGATCATGGAGTTCTCACCGCCCATGATCCCGGCGATGCCGATCTCTTTTTCCCCGTCGCAGATCATAAGGACGTTCTCGTCCACTGACCTCTCCTGTCCGTCCAGTGTGGTGAACTTGTCCCCGTTTTTCGCAGTCTTTACAACAATGTGATGATCCGCAATAGTATCCAGATCATAGGCATGCATCGGCTGTCCGTACTCCTCCATCACGTAGTTAGTGATATCGACCAGGTTGTTGATCGGGCGTATCCCGACGGACGCAAGTCTTCTCTGCATCCATTTCGGGGACGATCCGATCTTGATATTTTTCACGACTCTCGCACAGTAGCGCGGGCACAGGTCTGTATTCTCAACTGTAACTTTCACATAGTCGTTGACGTCCTCGTCATTTCCCGTGGGCGTCACTGCCGGGGGCCTGAACTCTCTGCGGAAAGTAGCTGCAGCCTCTCTTGCGATCCCGATCACGCTGAAGCAGTCCACACGGTTTGATGTGACCTCGTACTCGAAGATCGCATCGTCGAGCCCGAGCGCTTTGATGGCGCTCTCTCCCACGACAGCATCCTCCGGGAAGATGTAAATGCCGTACTCCGGCGCTTCCGGATACATTTCCCGGGTGGATCCCAGCTCCTCGATGGAGCACATCATACCGTTGCTCTCCACGCCGCGGAGCTTCCCTTTCTTGATCTTGACGCCTCCCTCGACTTTCTGTCCCGGCTCATGTCCGCCTGCCACACGCCCGCCGTCCAGTACGACCGGGATCTTATCTCCCTCTTTTACATTCGGAGCGCCTGTCACGATCTGTATCGTCTCTGTTCCGATGTTTACCTGGCAGACGATCAGCTTATCCGCATCCGGGTGTTTCTCTATCTTCTCGATCTGACCGATCACGATCTTGTCAAGATCCGCGTCCAGTCTCTCGTATCCCTCTACTTTCGTCCCAGAGAGCGTCATCGCATCCGTGTATTCCTGCGCTGTCACGTCGAGATCCGGGACATATGCTTTAATCCATGATAATGAAGTATTCATCTCTATAACCTTTCTTTCCTTATATTTCCAAAATCATAATATTCAAGACTCGCTCACGAGTCCTGGCGCGGGATTCGAGTCAGCTTTAGCTGACATAATACATCTCCGAATCCCTGCGCATCCTCGCGGAGCGTATATCAGATGGGGGATTGACACCCGCCACTGATACTAATTGGTTACTCACCGCCTATGAAGGCGGGAGTCATCCCACATCTGATATAACCGGTTCATCCGGCTCCTCTGAACTGACGTCCTCTTATCCCTGACATCAGAACTGTTTCAGGAAACGGATATCATTCTCATACAGAAGCCGCATATCGTCTATCTCATATTTCAGAAGAGCGATACGCTCAAGTCCGACGCCAAATGCGAAGCCGCCGTACTCCGTGGGATCGATCCCGCACATCTCCAGCACATGTGGATGCACCATACCGCAGCCCAGGATCTCGATCCAACCGGAGCCCTTGCAGAAGCGGCATCCTTTGCCGCCGCATTTAAAGCAGCTTACATCCACCTCCGCGCTCGGCTCTGTGAACGGGAAGTGATGCGGACGGAACTTCGTCTTTGTCTCCGGTCCGAACAGTTCTTTCGCAAATACTTCCAGTGTTCCCTTAAGATCCGCGAATGAGATATTTCTGTCGATCACAAGTCCCTCGATCTGATGGAAAGACGGAGAATGCGTCGCATCCACTTCGTCAGAGCGGAACACTCTTCCCGGAGAGATCATGCGGATTGGGAGATTCCCCTGCTCCATGATACGGGCCTGTACGGGCGACGTCTGCGTCCTAAGCACGATATCTTTATTTATATAGAATGTATCCTGCTCGTCTTTTGCCGGATGATCCGCAGGAATGTTCAGCTTCTCAAAGTTGTACTCGTCGTACTCTACTTCCGGTCCCTCGATCACTTCGTATCCCATACCTACGAAGATGCGCTCCACCTCTTCCTGCGCGATCGTATTCGGATGACGGTGCCCCATGATATTCTTTTTCGACGGAAGCGTCACATCGATCACTTCCTCTTTCATCTTCTGCTCGCGGATCGCACGCTCCATTTTCGTCTTTGACTCTTCAAGAATAGTCTCGATAGCCGCCCTTGTATCATTGACCAGTTGTCCGACTTTCGGCCGCTCTTCCGGCGCCACGTCTTTCATTCCTTTCAGCACAGCAGTAAGTTCCCCTTTCTTGCCGAGGAACTTCACCCGCACGTCATTGAGTCTTTCCGGGACGTCCGCCGCCCGGATCTGGGCGATCGCCTCCGCTTTGATCTGTTCCAGTTTCTCTTTCATCTGCTCTCTTGCTCCTTTCGGTATACTTCGTATAAATTCCCACACATACTTCGATTCCGCTTCGCTTCATCTCAGTCGCGGACAGCCTGATCTCTTCCGTCCTGCGTCCGCATCCTGTCCGTACTTCGATTCCGCTTCGCTCCATCTCAGTCGCGGACAGCCTGCCTATGCCGTATGGCAAGTAGGCCATATTTTGTGCGAGCACAATATGGCCTACTTGCCATACGGCGCACGCAGGACTTGTTTACGCGTAAAAGGCCTCGTCCCTGAAAGGGACGAGGCCATGATTCTCGCGGTACCACCCTGTTTCCCGCATATCATATGCGGACGCTCAAGTCTGTGTAACGTACAGTCTACGGTATCTCCTACTTTATTCAGAAATACAGCTCCCGTGGGAAATTCGATCCCCATCTGAACTAAAGAAAACTTTCAGCCGGTGATTTTCTCTCTCTGATAGAAAATGGTTCTCTACTTTACACGATCATTGCTTTTTATTCTTTGCTATATTGCGGCTGTCTGACAGCCGAATTACTCTTACATTTTATCACAGGTTTACTTTTTGTCAATCCTCAATTCTTTAATAATTCCGAGGATCGTGTTTTCATCTTCCTCCAGCTCGTCCGCTATCTCGGCGACTGACTTTCCTTTAACGCATTTTTCATTACAAGCTGGGTAAGAAGCTGTTCCCGCCCCTTTTTTACTCCCGGTTCTTCCACATAATCACTCAGATTGCACATCTGGTTCAACTCCTCTCCCATACTGTTTTCCATCGGTATATCAAATTCATGTTCCAACTGATGTATCTTTGCTTTCGCCCTGATCCCCGGCGACAACAGTACGCCCAGCACCGGATCTGCCTCCGTATTTGCCGGGATCGCGTCGGCACGGTTTTTCACTCGTCTGGAAACCTGAATCTCTCCAGAAGCGCATTCAGCTCCCCGCCGAGAAGAATGATATACATGCATCCGTACAGCCACAGCAGGATAAGGATGATCGTCGTCATACTTCCGTACATACTGGAAAAGCCTGTAAATATATCCAGATATATGGAGAATATAAATGAGATCAACTGCCATCCGAAAGCCGTGAACACAGCGCCGGGAAGCTGTTTCCTCAAAGTTGTCCCTGCTTTGTGCTTCCGGTTCGGCAGGTATTTATATACAAGATCCCAGAACACGGTCAGCACGACAAGCGTGACCAGAGTCCGGATGCGCATGATAAAGTCCACCACTTTACTCAGGAAAGGGACGTATTCATACACCATTGTGCTGATACTGTTTCCAAACACGGAGATCACCAGAGAAAGCATGATCGCCAGCAGAAAGAGTACTGTATAGACGGTGGCTCTTATCCGCAGATAAATATAGTTTCTTGTCTCCGTGTTGGAATAGATACAGTTCAGTCCCGATGTGACAGACAGCACGCCTTTGCCCGCCGACCACAGGGCAACGATCACTGTGACGGGGAGCATTTCCTTTAGATTGACCGACAACTGTATCAAAGTACTCTGTACCCCTGACGCGACAGAATCCGGGAATATCTGGCGAACTATATTCAATACGTCGCTCATTTTCACATCCGTGTACTGTACCATTGTGAGCAGCAGCAGGAAGATCGGGATCAGCGAGAGCACAAAAAAATACGCCGCCTGAGCCGCATAGGCGCCGGTGTGATGAGAACTCACGGTCGATATGAACTTGTATATCTGCTCTTTGATCTTACTGATCTTATCCATAACACCACCCATTCCGGGACATGATGATATTTCCCCTGTCAGATATTTCCCCTGCCAGGTATTTCTCCACTTACAGGCGGGCCGTGCCATACAAAACGCGCCCGACAGTCTGGAAGTGGAAAAAGCGGCCGTACAAGACGACCGCCTTTATCTTTAGTAGTTCACCCAAAATGCCGGTCCTGTATTTTGAGTCCTAGCCGCAGCCAGGTGGGCAACCGCATCTGCTTTTCTGTCGTCCACTGCGTAATGGAGGCCTGACATATTACAGAAATATAGGAATCCCGTTTAAACAAATGTAGGTTCAAAATTACAGGGTTGTCGCACATCCCAGGTTTACTTTTCTCTTTACTCTACAAGTATTATACTCCAGATATAGTGTTTTTACAACTGAATATTTTTCCATGTAACTCTCCATGCTGTCTGACGTTCTCTCATCTGTTCTCATAATTTTTAAAATCGTGCATTTCCCCGGACAATATGCTATCATAGACAGGAAATGGAGAACAAAGAGCAAATATATATATAGGAGACCTGCATTATGAAAATGAATGAACTGAAACTTGTCTACTTCAGCCCCACAGGAGCTACAAGAAAGGCCGTCATGGAAACAGCCCGTGGCATTGATCTCCGGTCTGTATCTTTTGACTTCTCTGTATACAGAGAGAAACGCCCGGCGCTGAAATTTGCGCACGACGATTTCGCGCTTTTCGGTATCCCCGTTTATTACGGGCGTGTTCCGGCCCTTTTTATGGAATATCTGGAAAATATCTCCGGCAACAACACGCCTGCGGCGCTTATCGCTACATACGGCTGCCGGGAATACGACGACGCACTCCTCGAACTAAAGACCGAAGTGGAAAGGCGCGGATTTAAAGTCATAGGCGCGGCCGCGTTTCCGGCGGAGCACTCGATCGTCCCCACGATCGGATCAAGGCGTCCGAACAAAGCCGATATGAAGACGATCTCCGAATACGGCATTGAGCTGAACCGTATCCTGAGAAAAGAAGATTCCTTCGGCCATATTAATATTGAGATTCCCGGGAATACTCCGTACAAAAAATACGGAAAAAATGTTCTCTTCCCAAAGGCAGACTCAGGCTCGTGCACGCTCTGCGGTTCCTGCGCCAAAGTCTGTCCTGCCGGGGCGATCCCTCTTAAGGAGCCAAAGAAAACAGTTACTTCAAAATGCATCGGCTGCATGAAATGCGTCCGCGTCTGTAAGCAGAAAGCCCGCAGCGTCAACTCTCTGAAAATGTCGATCGCCGAGAGAAAACTGAAGAAAATCTGCCAGAGCGATAAAAAAGCGGAAGTATTTCTCTGAGCGGAAGTATTTCTCAAAAGCATAAATGGCCCTCTGGACCGGACCGTCCAATATCCGGGCCGCCATGTAAAAATGACCGGCCTGCATACAAGTATCATATGCAGACCGGTCATTTTTCTGCAAAAACCCGGGATCTGTTATCTTAATAATACTTCACCGTCACATGCTTCCCCATCTCTTTCGCTATCCTGATAAGCTGATCGACAAGATTCTGTCTCATGCTCAGATCGAAGTTCAGCTCTGATTCTTTATGCGCTTCATTTATGGCCGTCCCGACAAAGAGGTTCAGCTCTGTGCACTCTTCGATGAGAAGTTTCGCCAGACGGGACGCGCCGTTGTCGGCGTCCAGTTCGTCGAAAAACTCAGCGTCAAACTCATCCTTTACATATTTCTTCAGGAGTTTCAGACTCTTCCCCAGAGTGAGCACTCCCTCTGTCACGAGATCGATACCCTCGATCTCGGACATCGGCGGCACGTCCGGGTTGCGGCTGTCCGCTCTCGTCGTGATCTCTTTCCCGAGCACCCGGGCGGCGATATTGGCGCTCGTTCCGCCGGACACTACTTTCTTGCCCTCGCAGTGCATAAAGTCATGCATCAGGCGCTCGTCGTCTTCCTTTTCTTTTGGCGGCCCGGTGAAAATGTTCACCACGCGCCGCTCGATCACTCTCGCCACCGCCACCGTCGTATCGTCTCCCGGTCTGTCCTCATACAGCTCGTCGCACGCCTGGCTGAGCATAACGGCCAGTCTGGAGGCTGACAGTGTCTTCTTCGTGCATTTGAGCGTATATTCTGCCATGGCGTCCCATGTCCAGCCCTGCAGGTTCAGGACAGATCCGGCTCCGGCATAGATAACGCCGTCGCTCATCAGCACAAAACAGTCATTCTTCTTCACGGCGAACCTGTACTCGTGAACCTTTTTCCCGCCGATCTCACGCGTCTCATAAGGATAATGCACGAGCTTTCCGTCTCGGATAAATACGCAGGACGGATTGTCGAATTCCGCCAGATACGCATTTCCGTTATGGAAGATCTGCAGGATAGAAAACGTGGCGTATGCTACTTTTCTCACCTTACAGACCGGGAGCGTCCTGGCGATCGTCTCGACGCACGACTCGATCTGCGCGCCCTCATACAGCATCGTCCCCAGGATCTTGGACGTCAGCGTAGCAAGTATATTTGCCTTAACTCCGCTTCCCATGCCGTCGGCAAGGATCACGATGTCCGAGTCCTTTGTCTTTAAGATCTCCACCTTATCCCCGCATAATTCTTCCTGATATTTGTTCAGGCTCTTCCATGCCGCATCGATACTCACACTCATGGACTTTTCTCACCTCATTTCCGTTCAGACAGTTCTTCTCTTTTCTCTGTACTAATCTTCCTCGTTCAGGATCGAGTCTCTGAGTTTCGTAAGAGTTACTTTCGTCTCCGCCGTTGTCTCTCCGAGAAGTCCTGCGATCTCCTGAGCCACCATCATCTGTTTCTCAATAACTTTCTGCGCCATCTCCACAGTCTCCACTTTCAGATTGTAGTGCTGCTCTTTTATCTTCTCATCTCTTGTGATATCCCTGAACATCACAAGGACGGCGTCCAGTTTCTCTATGTATACGATCGTCTCTTCCGCTGTGATCGTACCCTTGACGAGCTTCACTTTTTTGTGCAGGATGGATTCTCTTGTAAGCAGAGCGTTCTCGATGTCCTCCGTCTCGATAAATTCAAAGATATACCGCTGGATTGCCTCGTCGTGCCCCACTCCGAGCAGCTCCTGGCCTTTCGGATTGCAGTCCAGGATCTTCATATCATTTCCGACCACGAATATCATATTCGGCGTCACGTCCATTACCACGTTGGACATGGACTCGGCCTGTGCCAGCGCATAGGGCATACACATGGAGAGTTCCGCTTTGCCCTGGAACACGGCCACGGCCTTTTCCCTGCACGTGGAATAGCCGCAGGCTCCGCAGTTCAGTTCGTCCTCCAGCGTATACTTACCTGTGGACCGCAGGATACTTCTGATCTGCTCCTCAGACGGACGGATGTCCGAGATGCTGTGGTCGCCGAAATGCTTATACATCTCCTCTGTACTCATATCCGGCAGATCCCTCGCGGCCTTGTAGGAGACGACATTCTCGATCTTTACCTTTGTCTTCACATAGGAAGTATTCCAGTGGGCCGACGCGGGACCTTTCGCGCACCCGCCCTCACACACGTTCGCCTCGATGAAGCAGTGGTCCAGCTCGCCTTTTCTCAGGCATTCCAGCATCTCCATGCAGTTCTCCAGACCGTCTACGAACACTTTGTGATATCCGTCCGCATCCTCCTCGGTGATCACGGACTGGATCACGCCGCCGCTTACCGGATACAGGCGGTTGATGTTCGGATCAGGGTTCCCCATCGGCCTGTCCTCGCAGGAACGGATATCGATCCCGGATTCCCGAAGCCACAGAGCCAGTTCTTCAAATGTCAGGATGGCGTCGATGGCTCCTGTGACTCTCTTATCTCCGATCGCCTCCTGCTTCTTCGCGATACACGGCCCAAGAAAGACGACTTTCACATCAGGGCCGTACAGTTTCCTGATATAGCGTCCGTGCGCGATCATGGGGGATACAACGGGAGCCATCAGTTTCGCACAGTCAGGGTAGTATTTTTCGATCAGATCGTTTACGCTGGGGCAGCATGTCGTAATGATGTTGGGCATCTCCCCCGCCCTGACAAGCTTCTTGTACTCGTCTGTCACAAGAGCCGCTCCCTCGGCCGTCTCCCGCACTTCATAAAAGCCCAGCTTCTGGAGCGCGTCCACTACCTGGCCGGGCCGGTCGAAGTCCAGCACTCCTGCGTAGGACGGCGCGATGGATATGATCGTCTTACACCCCTGGCTTAAATATCCTTTCACCCGTTCGAGATCACTGGCAAATGTCTTCGCATTCTGCGGACAGACTTCGAGACAGCGGCCGCAGTTGATACAGTGATCCACCATGATGCGCGCCTGCTCGTCCCGGACAGATATGGCTTTCACTGCGCAGTGGCGGACACATTTGTAACAGTGCCGACACCTGGCGTCTTTAAAATCAATGACTTGCATCGTGTACTCCTCCTTTCTGATTAGCGTTGGTGTACAATGGGAAATACGCCCCTTGTACACCTGTACTGTCATTTTACCAGAGAAACGACAGAATATCTATCCTTTGAAACTTTTTATCCTTTTTCCCCGTCTAATATATGTAACGGTTACACCCAGTAAATACGGCGCCACTATTTCAGGATTCATTTCCAAAAGGAGGAAAATACATTCCATGCACCTGTCAGAAAGAAAGGAGGGGATCTCTCTGAAAACTCTTGTCGTAAAAGCGAGAAAGGGCGATGCCCAGGCGTTTGTCCGGCTGATAGATATGAACACACAGAGCATGTACAAGATCGCCAGGTCTTATTTTAGCAGCGATGAGGACATTGCAGACGCCATTCAGGATACGATCGAGACCTGCTACAGGACCATTGCTCATCTGGAAGACGCAGGATATTTTCGTACATGGCTGACCCGTATCCTGATCAACAAATGCATCGACATCATCCGAAAGAACAGACGGGAACGGCCTGTCAGCGAATTTCCCGAATACGGCGAAGTCAGCACAGAACTGAGCAGCTTAGAATTTAACGATCTTATGAATACTCTTGATGAAAAATACCGGACGATCCTCCTGCTGTACTATGGAGAGGGTTTCAGGATCAGCGAGATCGCCCGGGGTTCAGACAGCAAAGCTAACCGGCCTCCGTCTCTTTCCCACATAGGGCGCAGAAAGAAGAGGCGGGCATGGACTACAATAGCCGCGGCAGCGGCGCTCATCGCAGGACTTGGTGTCACGGTGTACGCGGCGGGACAGTTCGTCAGCGCCCGTCTTGCACAGACACAGGACGGAAGCGCCCTCACCTATGCGCTCAATGTCGATCCCTCAGAGAAAGAGGCCCATGAGATCCGCGTCACACCGGGTTATGTTCCGGAGGGGTATGTCTATCAGACAGACGGCCCATATGAAAGCAAGTGGTACAATGAGAAGACGGAAGGAAGCATGACGATCATCCCGTACAATGCAGCCGATCTCTATCTGGAAAGCAGGACGCTGGATTCTGCACTCCAGGTAGCGATCAGCAAAGACAGTTATGTCAAAACAATCGAAATACAGGGAATGAACGTAGATATCTTCACTCAGGAAAATACCGACTATATCGACAGCGATGATACGCAGCAGGATCTCTATCTTTTTAACGAAGAATGGGGATATGCCGTTCATGTATACTTAGATGGAACGGATCTCGCGGCAGATGAGGCGGAAAAAATCGCGAAAGGTCTGAAAATCGAAGTGCTGGAGAGCACTGTTCCCTATCCGACAGAGGAAGAGATTGCAGAGCTCAACAGGGAGCACGAGAGAGGAAATGAGGAAGCAGCGGCGTCGACCATTGTCCCTGCCGACCACATCCGCGGGATCAGCGACTCACTGACGATCGACGGAAACGCGTACCAGATCTATCAGGGAATCGAGTATCAGGTGGAGGATATCCAGGTCACGGACGCCCTGTCCTTTGATGACTTCCCGAAAGAGAACTTTATCGATGATTCTGCATCCGTACTGGCAGAATATCTGAACGGGGACGGCTCACTAAAGCCCCATGAACGCTATACCGGAGACGAAAGCCAGACGACCGAGAGCGCTGACGCCGCTTTCATCATTGTTAAGACGAAGCTTCGCAATGTCGGAGATACAGAAACAGACACATATCTCTCGCCTTTCCTCCGCTATCTCGATGAGGATGGCAGCGGAGATTATACGCTCCAGTCTCTGCAAAAACCTCCCGCCCATCCCTGTACATTCTGTCTGTATAAGGTATGGGCGGGTGGTTTCTTAATCAATGATCCTCCCTGAATTTTCATAATCTCATTCTTCATCCAGTGTTTTTAGATATTGCTCAACCAATGCTACCACTTCTTTTGCGGTTTCCAACTGCTCTTTTGCGTCCTCTATGGACACGATATAAAAATTATGCTGCATACAATTCTACTCCTTCATTCTTAATATTGTTATAGAATGGATATGCTCTGAGCCATTTATTAAAATGATCCAGATTCTTCACAATAGGCATGATCTCCAGATTGTTATTGAAATTATAATCAAAAGTCAAGTCGGAAAGCATACGCCCCTTACTTCTTATCTCATCATCTGATAAATCTACCAGAATCATAATGTCGATATCCGAATCTGGTCTAAAATCGCCCCTTGCATAAGAACCATATAATATTATCGTCCTCAGCTTTTCTCCATAAATTTTGTGTACATCTTCCACATATCTTTTCAATACTTCAATTAAAATCCGGGACATACTCTCCCTCCTCCCGCTGCTCTTTCTAACTATAGTATATCCATTCCACAGAGTAAAATCAACCAAACATTATGTTCTATCCCTGTAGTCTGCTAATTGTAAAAACCCTTACAAGCGGTGTAAAATCACCACTTATAAGAGTTTTGCTTCTTAATATCACTGAAACGGCAGTAAAGGCAGTAAACAGGCTACACTGCATCCTTGTCGCTTCTCCTGCGCCTCTTCACTCTTATGATTACTGCAATGCAAGCCGCAAGGGAACCAATCAGCAGGAACGTCCAAAACGCAGGTTGAAAACTGTCACCCGTCTGGGGTGTGCCGGTCGTCCTGTCGGGATCCGTCTCCCCGGTATCTCTGACATCTCCGGTATCTACCCTGTCTGTCGTGCTGCCGCTGTCCGGCTCTCTGTCAGGAGCAGACGTCCCCGGTGTGCTGTCCGGCCCGCCCTCAGAGTCCGGCGCTCCCGGAGCAGGGGAGCCGCCGCTGCCCGAAGCCGCATAGCCGGGTATCTCTATCTTCAGCGCCTGGCTTACATTCCCCGCCGCGTCTTTGACCGCAATGTAAATATCCTTTGCTCCTGCCGTAAGGCCGGTAAGGGAGATGGTCTGCTCCCCTGCGGCGCAGGAAACGCCCGACACGGTCGTGTCGATCGTCGGCGCGGGATCACCGCTGTCCACGACTTCATAGTAATAACTGCCCGCCTCGTCGCTTGTAAACGTCACAGTGGCGGCGCTGTCGCTTATGCGGCTTACCGCCCCTGCCGCAAGCGCCGGTGCGGTCGTATCGCTGGAAACCGTAAGGGCAACTTCTTCAAACGCGCTGGCGTAGTCGGTCAGCCTGGTATCGTCGTTCGCCCCGCCGTTGTACTGCTCGCTGAACATGTAAAGGGTATAGACGCCGTCCGGGAGGGAATCCGGGATCGTAAGATCGACCGTTCCATCTGCGGCAGTCGGCTGCGCAATCCTGCCGTAATACTGTGGGCCGCTGCCATCCGCGATCATGACGGATATATACTCATTGGGCGCGGCGGCTGCGTCATAGACCGTCGCCCCGGTGTAATTGAGCGTAACCGTACCGCCCGGCGTTCCTGCGGCGGCGGTTTCCGCTATGTTAAAATTCCGGCTGTTATCCAGCAGCGTCAGTTTCCATTCATTTCCGTCATAATCAGCAATTTCAAAAATTTCTCCGGCGGCTGCGCCGCCCTGATTTCCGCCGCCTGCCGCGGCGGGGATTTTACCGCCTGCGGCGGCAGATGTGAAGAGAACAGAGTTCAGATTTAAATGAAAAGCGGGACGCGCGGCGAGGTTATCGTGACTGACAGTGATACCATAATAGTAATCGATTTGGCCGACTGGGCCGACATACGCCGCATCACTCATATTGAGGCCAGGGGACCGGAGCCACCACCAGCCCGCTCCATTACTATTGATAGCGTTTCTGCTTATGGCGTAGTCTGTGTTTTGCGATATCCGCCCGCTTGAATCACCAGTTGCGGACATATTATCGCTGAATCCGTAGGCAGCGTTTCTCGCTTCATTTATGGAGAGCAGGAAGATCTGATCCCGGGTGTCGTTGCCCCCGTCAGTACCGGTTTCTGCGTTATCATCGTTTACAACGTCGATTGTTGAAATCGCGCCCTGCTCGCCGCTGGAAAAGGCAGTGTCTATGAAATTGTTTCCAGTGAAGTCAGTCCCGCTGTTCCCACCATTATTGTAAGACGCATCATACCCGTTGAGCCAGGAACGGATCGTGCTTCTTTCCCATGTCACGCCCTCATAATCGCTGTGATATTGCTGCACGTCCAGATTCTTATCAGAGAGCAGAAGCAGTTCTCCTCCTGAATTGGACAGCACCCGCCACTTGATGGCCTCGTCGTTGTAACCGCCGTTTCCGTCGCTGCTCTGCAGGTATGTGCCAAAATAGATGTTGTCTGCCTGTGCGCCGCTGATGTTGTCCGCCGTACGGTTCGTCACAAGCTGGATCGCCTTTCCCGTATCTGCGGCATGCGCAGTTGTCGGCATACGCCCCGCCAGCAGGGAGGCGCACAGTGAGAACGCGCCCAGACGTTTGAGGATCATTGATTTTCTCATATGGTTTCTCCGCTTCTTTTTCATATCGCTTATCTCCTGTGAGTCGATTTTCAGTATAGCATCACCGGGAGTGCAATCACCGGAAGTGCCAAAAGGCACATTCCGGGATTGTAAGCGGTCGCCAAGGTCTCGGGCAGGCCCGGACTTTGGCTCGTCGCCCTGCAAAAAGAGGCGCATTACATCCGTTGAAAAACGGACGTAATGCGCCTCCTGATATTTTATCCGGTATTTTGTTTAACAGAAAAAAAGACAGACTTATGCTATGCGTGCGTGCGTGCGTGCGTGCGTGCGTATAAATTCTGTCTTGCTGCCGCCATTTCTGTCAAGCTCCTTTTCTGAAGATATTTTAACGTTTATAATGCTATCACAATCCCGCCGGATCTTCAATCTTTTTTCTGATTTCCCGGCAACTGGCTGAACGGTTACATCCTGTAAAAGTCACAGCTCTCCCAGCATCTCTGTCACGGTCTTCCCGTACACCGGATGCCGTTTATACGGCGCGATCTGTGAAAGCGGCTCCAGCACGAATTTTCTCTTGTGCATCTCCACATGAGGGATGCACAAATCTTTTTCCTGAACGGTTATATCGTCATAGAAGATGATATCCAGATCCAGTGTGCGAGGGCCCCAGTGAACGGTGCGCTCTCTTCCTGCCTCCGCCTCGATCCGGTTCAGTTCGTCCAGAAGTTCCCGGGGCGTCAGGAGCGTCTCAAGCTCCAGGCATCCGTTGAGGAAATCATCCTGCTCCGTCACGCCATAGGGCGGCGTCTCGATCAGGTCCGATACTGCCTTAACCGCACATCCTCTTACCGAATCCAGCATCTTCACCGCATCCCTGATATAGTTCTCCCGGTCGCCCATATTAGATCCCATGGCAATGTACGCGGTATGTTTCGCCCGCTCGATCTCCACGCTCACTGTCTTAAGAGGAATACGGATGGGCGCCCACGGTTTCTTGATCTCAAGGCGGATTGCTTTCAGGCCCGGATATTTCAGGAGGAGCTCTTCCGCCAGATTCTCCGCCGCGCTCTCAAGGAGCTTGTATGTATGCTTTTTCAGCCACATTTCCATAAACGCGCTGACTTCCCCATAGTGGATGGAGGCGGTCAGATTGTCTGTCTTTCCCGCTTTCCTCGTATCCGTGTACAGATCGGCAGACACGATAAATTTCTGCCCCAGCGTGTTCTCCTCGGGGAATACGCCGTGATTTGCAAACACTTCCAGATCCTTGATCTTTATCTTATCCATTATTCCGTCCTTTCCTTATCCTGTCGTTTCAGAAAACTTGTTTAATACTGTATCTGGTCCCTCTTCCTCTGCCTTCAACTATGACGATCCCCTTTTTCTCCATACTTTTTAACAGCTGTGTTGTCTTTGATTTTCCAAAAGGCACGCAGGGGGCGATCTCACTCATTGATTTTAACATCGTCCTGCTTAAAACACGATATACTGCTTTCTCTAACTGTTACGAATATAGCATATGCAAAAACAGCCAAAAAATCAATCGTAAAAAAATACGATTGATTTTTTGACTGTTTCAATCACAATAATCTATCAGCGCCCTCGTCATCCTGATCGCTCTTTTATTTTTCTTGACGTCATGCACCCGCACGAAAGCGCATCTTTTCTGCACTCCGAACACCGTGGTCACAAGCGTGCCCTCTTCCCTCTCTTTTGGCGGCAGATCAAGCGTCAGGCCGATCACGGATTTTCTCGAGGTACCGAGCAGGACCGGAAACCCCAGTTCATGCATCACTTCCAGCCGGCTGATGATCTCCAGGTTCATCTCATATGCCTTGCCGAATCCCACCCCCGGATCGAGGATGATCTTATCCCGCGCGATGTCCGCCGCGTCCGCCAGTCTGACGCACTCTCTCATATCTTCCAGAAATTCCGGGATAAACGCTCCGTAATCTGTGTTGTCCCGGTTGTGCATCAGGCAGCACGCCGCTTTGCTCTCTGCGATAACATGCGCCATCCCGGGATCGTATTTCAGCCCCCAGATATCGTTGACCAGATCCGCACCCGCTCTCAATGCTTCCCGCGCTACCGTGCTCTTGTACGTGTCCACGGAGAGCGGCGTGTCAAAGCGTGCTTTCAGGGCTTCTATAACCGGAACGACTCTGGAGATCTCTTCTTCATCTGAGATCTGCACATGCCCCGGCCGCGTGGACTCCCCGCCCACATCGATTATGTCCGCTCCGTCCCGGATCATCTCCTCCGCGTGGAGAAGCGCCGCGTCGATCCTGCTGTACTTTCCGCCGTCCGAGAAAGAGTCCGGCGTTACGTTCAGGATCCCCATAATGTATGTCTGATGTTCCGTGTCAAATTCCCTGCTGCCTATTCTCATCGTGTTATCTCCCTGTTTTTTATTTCTTATCTTTTCTTTCTCGCCCCGCCGGTCTATATGTCCGGCTCCATATTCTTCTTCTCCGCGCTCCAGTCGCACGCGCTCTCTGCCGGACAGGCGAAGCATGTCCGCGACGCCTTGTCACTTGTATAGAGCAGCTTCTCCAGCGGTTCTGCGTCCGCTCTCAGCTTCCGGTGTCCCCGTATGGCTGTCAGGATCCTGCTCTTCTCCTCCTCGGAAAACGCCGTCTCCTCAGACAGCGAATCCAGGATCTCTGAGGCGATCTTCTCTCCCGACTGTTCGTGGGGCGTACCGTCCTCATACTGGGCGTATTTGCCGATATCGTGAAGAATGGCCGCAGCGTAGATCACTTCTTTTTCAATCCCGAGATCCTGTTCCAGATTCAGAATATATGCGATCCTTGCCACGTCCAGCAGATGGGGCATCTGATGCCGGCAGAAGATCCGTTCCTTTTCCAGCTCTTCCAGACGCTCATAGCATCTGCGGTACCGCGGATGAGACAGGATCGCGTTTACTCTTTTCATCTTCCCGTTCCTCCCGCATGCATCATACGGAAGAAGCTCTCTTCCAGAGCCGGATCGCTCTCAAATACGCCCCGCTTCGCCATCGTCACCGTCTTACTGCCCGGTTTCCTGATCCCCCGCATGGTCATGCACATATGCTCCGCCTCGATCATCACCAGAGCGCCTTTTGGCTGCATATGTGTCATAAGTGCGTCCGCGATCTGCCCGGTGAGCTGCTCCTGGAGCTGCAGACGTCTGGCGTATACTTCCACTGTTCTCGCCAGCTTGCTCAGTCCTACTACTTTCCCGTCCGGGATATAGGCGATATGCGCCTTTCCATAAAAAGGCAGGATGTGATGCTCGCACGTAGAGTAAAATGTAATATCCCTCTCTATCACCATCCCGCTGCTGTCCACGGAAAATGCCTTCGACAGGTGCGCCGCCGCGTCGTCGTCCATTCCTCCGTACAGTTCCCCGCACATCCTTGCGATACGCTCCGGCGTATCCTTTAATCCCTCCCGTGAGGCGTCCTCCCCGATCCCCTCAAGGAAAAGTCTCACTGCCTGCTCTATCTTCTCATGATCGATCATCTCTTACTCCTCTTTTCTCTGTCGGCATGTATATTATGTACTGTTTACCAGACGGCTTTGTCATATGCCTCTTTTACCTGTCGCAGATAAGACAGCGATCCGAACGCCAGTATCACGTCTTCTCTCCCCGCCTCTGCAAGCGCCGCCCGCACTGCGGTTTCCACATTCTCCGCCTGTCCCAGTCTCCGCCGGTCTATTCTTTCATCTCCCGGCTCTGCTGCGCATCCTTTCTCTCCTGACCTGTATCCCGATGGCCGCCTCACACACGAACAGTATTTCTCAAGCGCTTCTGCAAGATCTTCGGACGGCAGCCCTCTCCCTGCATCCGGGAGATCCACCGCGTAGGCCACCGACAGGAACGGCCCCATGATCTGTGCGATCTTCTCATACTCTTTGTCTCTGAATACTCCCATGATACCGACCAGCCTGTGCCCGGGGAAGTATGCTTCCACAGACTCCCGGAGCCTGAGCGCGGCTTCTTCATTATGGGCTCCATCCAAGATAAATACAGGAGCTTCGCCGATACAGCTGAATCTTCCCGGCCACTGCGTCCTCGCCATTCCTCTCCGTACGGCGTCGTCTGAGATCTCATATCCGATTTTCCTGAGCACACGGATCACTTCCAGCGAGACCGCCGCGTTTCCGATCTGGTTCTTTCCTGCCATAACCGTGTGCAGTGGTGAGAACTCTTTATAAGAAAAATATATTCCATGGTAATCTTCCTGTGCCACATCTGCCAGCTCCGGTTCCGCCTGCACATAACTGCAGCCGTACTGTTCTGCCCGCCTTTTTATTATTTCCGCCACACAGTCTTTCTGCCGCGCCGAGATCACCGCGCAGCCCGTCTTTATAATGCCGGCCTTGTTCTCCGCGATCTCCGTGAGCGTATCCCCAAGGACGCCCAGATGATCCCTGCTGATACTGGCAAAAACTGCACAGACCGTGTTCCGGATGATATTCGTTGCGTCCAGTTCTCCGCCAAGCCCCGCTTCCAGCACCACCAGATCGCATTTCATTTCCCTGAAATACAAAAAAGCTATTGCCGTCTCTGTCTCAAAGACCGTCGGGAAATCCTCCCCCGCGTCTTCAAGCCGGGCAATAGCGTTTCTTACTCTCTCTGTCAGTTCAGCGAATTTCTCTTCTGATATCCATTCCGCGTCAACCTGTATCCGCTCCAGATAGGAAACCACTGTCGGTGAAACATACCGCCCGATCCTGTATCCTGCCTCACTCAATATCATCGAAGTGTATGCAAGCACAGAT
>CALWAR010000085.1 GCA_944375765.1 uncultured Mediterraneibacter sp.
GAGCAAAGATAATCTCAATGCGGCATATCTGCAAGTCGTCAGAAACAAAGGAGCGGCGGGAATAGACGGAATGACCGTGGAAGAACTCGGTCCGTACCTTTCGGAAAACGGCGAAAACATCAGGGAAGGGTAAGATGATTAACTCCAAGGTTGGTAGGAAAGAAACGACTTCTGATGATGTAAGCGCATATGAACTGATTATGAAGAATAAGGAACTACTTCTGGATCGGGATCCGAAGAAGTCACCGGTACGTTTCATCTTCTCACATTCCGCCCTGCGCGAAGGCTGGGATAATCCGAATGTATTTCAGATCTGTACGTTGAAGCAGAGTAGTAGCGATGTCCGTAAGCGTCAGGAAGTAGGTCGTGGACTTCGCCTTTGTGTTAATCAGAACGGTGAGCGTATGGATGTTAATGCTCTGGGTAACGACGTTCATAATGTGAATGTGCTTACGGTTATTGCAAGCGAAAGCTATGATTCTTTTGCTAAAGGATTGTAGACTGAAATGGCAGAGGCTGTTGCTGACAGACCGAAGGCAGTTACAAGAGATCTTTTTGTGGATAAGCTGGTTAAGGATGATCAGGGCAATGAAATCCTGATTACGAGTGATATAGCATCAGCAATTCATTTTGATCTGATTGTGAATGGCTACATCAATAAGCTGGGAGAACTTACCGATAAATACTATGAAGATAAGTTGAATAGTAATATTAAGGTGGCCGAAGAAGCAAAGGATTTTGCTTCCGGAGTCATAGAGATCATTGATTCTATCTATGACAGTAAAGCAATGCAGCCTGAGAATGCTCGTAGCAATAATGTAGAGTTACAAGTGGAAGATGAAAAACTGAACAGTAAAGAGTTTAAAGCACTATGGTCGAAGATTAATGCTAAGTCCGTTTATGTTGTAGATTTTGATACGGACGAGCTGATCCGGAAGTCAATTGCATCTCTGGATTCTAAGCTGCGTGTTGCGAAGATCTATTTCCGAGTTGAGACAGGTGTGATGGATTCCATCAAATCTAAAGAAGACCTGATTGCTGGAGCTTCATTTGTGAAAGAAGAGTCCGGAAGTTACGGAGTATCGGTTGCCGCCAATTCCAATGTGAAATATGATTTGATCGGTAAACTGGTAGATGAAACCGGACTTACACGCAAGGCGATTATAGCAATTCTTCAGGGGATCCAGCCTGCAGTGTTTGATCAATTCAAGGACAATCCGGAAGAATTCATATCGAAAGCGGCTCAGTTGATAAATGACCAGAAAGCAATGGCGATTATTGAACATATTACCTATGATGTTTTGGATGAACAGTACGGTACGGATATCTTTACGGATCCGACAATCAAGGGCAAACTGGGCGTTAATGCAATGAAGGTAAAGAAGCACCTGTTTGACCACATTGTGTATGATTCGTCCAATGAGCGAGATTTTGCTACTAATCTGGATACCAACACCGATGTTGCCGTATATGTAAAGCTACCAGATGGATTTTATATTTCAACTCCAGTCGGTCATTATAATCCGGACTGGGCAATTGCATTTTATGAAAGCAGCGTGAAGCATATTTACTTCGTGGCAGAGACAAAGGGATCTATGAATTCCATGCAGCTAAGGCTGATTGAAGAATCGAAGGTTCATTGTGCACGAGAGCACTTTAAGGCTATCTCCAACGGCAATGTTGTCTATGACGTAGTGGACAGCTATACGTCGCTGATGGAGAAAGTGATGAAGTAGACATAATTATAGGAGGAGGCTTGTATTATAAAAAGAGCCTGTGAATAATGGTTAATAGCACTGAAAAGATCTTGAGCGCTTACTGTATTTCATGCTCTGTCCCCACTTTGCACGGAAACATTGAATTAGATGTGTCCGGCGCGCTGGTTACAGTGATAATTCCCGGAGCTGCGGCTTCCCTGATCAGAGTGTAAAAGGTGTTAGATCAGAAAACATCCCTGGCAGACAGAGAGCGGGTAAAAGATGATCAGTTGATCCAAATTCTGAGGATCTGGTGCAGTTCAATAAGATTACGATATGCCTCGGCAGCTACACACAGTCGGGGCCTGACCGGACGTTATTTTTTGTCAATTCATATTAACGCTTTAAAGCATTGAAGAGCCGATCGATCTATGATATACTATACATGCATTTTAGTCTGGATCAACAGATGAGACAATAGATTTGGAGGCATAATGACATGGAAGAAAGAATCACCGGACACACGAAACTCTACGCACTGATCGGCTCTCCGGTAGGGCACTCCGGCTCACCGGCGATGCAGAACTACAGCTTTCAGAGACTTGGCATCGACGCGGCGTATCTGGCGTTTGACATACCGCTGGACAAGACGAAAGACGCTCTTGACTCTTTCAGGACGCTCCGCGCGGGCGGATTCAATGTGACCATGCCGTGCAAGACAGCGGTGGCGCAGCTTGTAGACAGGCTGTCACCGGCGGCGGAGCTGGTAGGTGCTTGTAACACAGTCGTTGTGGAGGAGGACGGCACTATGACCGGCCATATCACGGACGGAGTTGGATTTGTACGGAATCTCAAAGAACATGGAGTGGAGATCACCGGAAAGAAGATCGTACTTCTCGGAACGGGAGGCGCGGCTACGGCGATCGCAGTGCAGGCGGCGCTTGACGGTGTAGATCAGATCGCCATCTTTAATCAGAAAGATGAGTTTTACGCTAATGGCGAGAAGACAGTGGAGAAGATCAGGAATGCTGTTCCGAATATCGGGGAAGTCTATATCGAAGATCTCGGCAACAAAGAACTTTTGAAAAAAGTGATCGCAGAAAGTGATATCCTCATCAATGCGACACGCGCAGGCATGAGTCCTCTGGACGATGTGCTCCCTGTGCCTGCCGGATATCTCCACAAAGACTTGGCCGTGGCGGACGTCGTGTACAACCCGAGAGAGACACTGCTTATAAAAAAAGCAAAAGAGGCAGGATGCCGCGCCGCGGTAGGCGGGATCGGGATGCTGCTCTGGCAGGGGGCGGAGGCGTTCCGGCTTTTTACAGGAAAAGAGATGCCTGCATATGAAGTGATGGAAAAATTTTTCAACGAATAAGTCAGATAAGAAGTATGACGAGCGTAAAAAGCAGATAAAGAAGCTGTCGGTTAATACCGATTTTTAACCCCTGGCAGGCAGAGAGGAGATAATCCTGCAAAATTCAGATTTTTTTAGCCGGAATTCTGCAGGATCATCTCTTCGTGTTCTATGTCCGGAGAAAGAGATAAAATCAAAAATATATTTTTATAAAGAAAACCTGATGGTCTAACTCTGCCCGGATTTCCCCATGCATCCTCTCTGTAAATTCTTTTGCGATCGAAAGTCCGAGGCCGCTGGAGGTCCTGCTCCTGGCTGTATCTGCCTTATAAAAGCGTTCAAACACTTTTTCCGGATCGATCTTCTCAGGATCTTTCACTCCATTCCAGATCTGGATCAGGCATTTTCCATCTTTTTCATCCAATGATATCCCTATCCCGTTTGTCCCGTGATCGAGAGCATTTTTTATCACATTCTGGAACACTCTCTGGAGAGCCGAATCATTTCCTTCGATATATAATAACTGATCCGTTACGTGGATATCCGGTTCGATCCCCTGTACCGTCCATTCATCATAATAAGAAAAAATGGTCTGTTTCAGAACCTGATTCACGCAGCAGCGTTTCAGCTCCAGATGATAGCTTTCATTTTTCAGCCTGGTAAACAGGAAAAGTTCTTCGAGCATATCTTTGAGACTGTGGATGCGTTCCTGTATGATATCCATATAGTGTTTCTGTTCTTCTGCGTCATCACACTCCTCCAGCAGTTGAAAATAGCCGTCCAGAGAAGTCAGAGGGGTACGGATATCATGGGAAAGATTCGTATAAGTATTGGAGATCATCTGCTCTTTTTCCAGATATTTTTTGTGTTCTTTTTTGCGGTTCATCAACAACTGGTTCAGTATCTCCATCAGTTCTTTCAGGCCGCAAAATCCCGTATCGCCCGTAATAAGCATATTGCTGTCATTTTTCAAAAGAAACGACAACTGGCGGCAGATGTCACGCACCTGCCGCTGGTATTTCCACAGAATAAGTAATTGGACTATGATTACTGCTATCAGAAAACAAACGAGTGTCTTCAATTTATATATCTCTCTTTCTGAATATCTGACCGGACAGAACTGTCACTGCCAGTCCGAAAACGACCGCGATGACCAGCGCTCTGACATATCCTTCAACAGTCGGCGTCATTTCCAGAAGCGCCATCCGCCCCGTTACCGTGTACCGGATCATGTTGAAACCTTCGATCCCCAGTTTCTCTATAACTCTGTCGACCGCGCTGTAGAGGATCGACATTATATTCATACAGCAGAAAACGGCGAATATCATACTGAACAGCTTGCTCCGGGTAATAAGCGCGACGGCCATACAGATCAGAAGCAGCGCATAGTGGAGCATTGTCTGCGTTGCCAGATATGCAGCCATATCTTTCAGCGGGCCCATGTGGAGTTCCCCGAAGCAGACTGCCTGGGCTGCTGTCTGTACCACAAGGTAAAAAAGCATTGTCAGGGCTGTGTAGAGAAACAGAGCAACAGCTTTTGACACTACCAGATTCCCCCTGTTTTTCATCTGCCCGCCGATGTTTTTGATATACCCGCTGCTAAGATCCGAAGTGGAAAACAGGACGGCAAAGATCACCATGAATAAGGCGATAAATTTTCCGTGAAGATTGCCATAGACCTGGTCATATACAGTCACCATTTCCCCCGGCCGGGTAGGAATTGTAACATTCATTCCCAGAATGACCGGTTCCTCATCTGAACTGATCTCCTGCTCATATATCTGGGGATTCTCTTTGATCTGTTCATTCATCATGTCATAGTCGAGCACAGACATCGATGTGGTGAAAAAAGTTGCCGCTGCCAGTATGATTCCGATCACATAGAAACTTTTCATCCGGAACATCCGGTACAGATCCATTTTGATACAATTAAGCATTTGCAACACCTCCTGTCAGATTCAGAAAATAGGATTCCAGTTCTTCGCTTGTTATGGTAATTCCCCTGACCGGAATACCGGCTTTGGAAAGTTCCATATTCAGCATGGCGCTCTCGCCTAATCTCTCATAGATCTGTATGTGCGTTTTATCCGTCACCTGATACCGGGTAAATCCCTGCCTGTCTAGAACGGGGATGGCATTCTCCGGCTCATCCAGCGTGATCTCTATCCTCTCGCTGCACCGGCGCATCAGTTCTTCTCTTGTAAGTTCCTCAAGGAGGGCTCCGTTATGGATGATCCCGTAATGTGTGGCGATCTTGGACAGTTCCTCTAAAATATGGCTGGAGATCAGGATCGTCATATTTCGTTCCTGCTGAAGCCGTTGGAGAGTGTCCCGCACCTCCGCGATCCCCTGAGGATCCAGACCGTTTATAGGTTCGTCCAGGACCAGAAGATCGGGTTCTCCGACCAGTGCAAGCCCGACGCCAAGCCTCTGCTTCATCCCCAGTGAAAAATGCTTTGTTTTCTTTTTCCTGGTATCCGCAAGTCCTACCGTATCCAGAATATCCTCAATATATCCTTTTTTGTGAATGCCGCAGAACAGACACTTAGTCTTCAGATTCTCATATGCAGTCATATTTTCATAGAGCCCCGGCGCTTCGATCAGACATCCGATCCTGGAACGCATCTGTTCCAGTTTTCTTCCTTTATAACCGAAGATTTCAATTTCGCCTTCTGTGGGGCTGGACAGCCCGCTGATCATCTTCAGACAGGTTGTCTTTCCCGCTCCGTTTCTTCCGATAAATCCGTAAATAGCTCCTTTCGATATATGAAGATCTACATGATCTACCGCATTGTGATGGCCGAACCGCTTCGTCAGCCCTCTTGTGCAAAGTAAATATTCACTCAAGTCTTTCATCTCCTTTTTCGTTTCTGATGCTATCTTACCGGAATAGTCCAAATAAAAAGCAAATCAAAAGTAAAAAAAGAGTAAAGCTATGCGTGAAGACGGTATCCGATCCCCCAGACTGTCTCTATATATTCATCTGCTGTCACAGATTTTATTTTCTTCCGGATATTGCTGATATGTACGTCCAGAGTCTTTGTCTCCCCCATATAGGGTTCGTCCCAGGCGTAGGAGAAGATATCCTCTTTGCTGAAAACCTGTTTCGGATGGCTGACCAGAAGTTCCAGTATGGCAAACTCCTGTTTCGTGATCTTCGGGATCTCTTTCCCCTCGATCCTGACCTGATAAGTCGTTTTATCCAGCACCAGATTTCGATATGTCATCTGCCTGTTTTCCGTTTCCCTGCCCGCATGGCGGAGCTGAACCTGGATCCTCGCAATCACTTCCGGGATTTCAAAAGGTTTTGTGATATAATCGTCTGCTCCCTGTGTGAGCATTCCGATCTTTTCGTCCAGACTGTCTTTTGCCGTTAAGGCGATCACCGGAAGATTTCCCCTTTCCCGGATGTGCTTTAGCACTTCTTCTCCGGGAATCCCCGGCAGCATAAGGTCCAGAAGTACAAGAGCAATCGAATCCTCCATCTGCAGGATCAGCTGCGCCTCTGTCCCGGAGAAAGCCTGGAGGACTTTATAGCCGGCTTTTTCCAGAGCTGTTTTTAGAAGATGATTGATATTTGTATCATCCTCAACAATCATGATAGTGATCTGATTATTCATTACTCTCACCTGTAATATGATTTTGGGTTAATAAGAAATTTATATATTACAGTCTCTTTATCTATGCGGTGATCTGTTCCACGATCTCGGAAAACTCCATCCCATGGGACGCTTTGACAAGGACAGTGTCTTTTTCTTTCAGGATATCTCCTAAATGTCTGAAGAAATCAGCCTTTGTGTCAAAGTGCCGGATCTGTATTGACAAGCCGCTCTCCTCAGCGGTCTTTTCTGCGCCGCGGGCAGTTTCCCTGCTCAGTTCCCCGATGCAGACGAGAACGTCGATTCCCTTGCGGGCGGCATGAGCGCCTACGCTGTAATGCATCTTTTCACTGTCAGGACCGAGCTCGAACATGTCGCCGAGTATCGCGACAGTCCTTGTGTCGGCACAGGCAAGGACGTCGAGAGAGGACCTGACAGACGCAGGATTTGCATTGTAGCAGTCGTCGATGACAGTATAATGTTTCCCCTCGATCAGATTGTTGCGTCCCGCGATCGGAACATTCGTCCGAATCCCGTCGGCGATCCCCCTGTCTGTCATGCCAAGCGCATATCCGACGGCAGTCGCTGCCAGTGCGTTGGATACCATGTGATCCCCGGGGATGGAGATATGCACGTCAAAAGAGGAGGACGGTGTGACGAACCGTGCATCGGTCCCTTTCAGACCGCGGCTTTCTATATGCTCCGCATGATACGGGCACGACGCATCAAGCCCGAAATATACGGGGGAGACGCCGTTCTTCGGACAGTAACCACGCAGCTTGTCATCGTCTCCGTTCAGGATGATCGTGCCGTCAGGATTCATATAGTCGAACATCTCAGTCTTTGCTTTCAGGATACCGTCTCTGGAGCCAAGAGTCTCGATGTGCGCCACGCCGATATTGGTTATGACGCAGACGTCAGGGCGCGCGATCTTTGCGAGACGAGTCATCTCGCCGAAATCACTGATACCCATCTCCAGTACTGCCACCTCGTGTTTTTCGCGTATATTGAACACCGTGAGGGGAAGTCCGATCTCATTGTTGAAATTGCCCTCTGTCTTAAGCACGCGATAGCGCTGAGAAAGGACAGAAGCGATCATCTCTTTCGTGCTTGTCTTCCCTGCACTTCCGGAGACGCCGACCACCTTGATATCCAGCGAGCGGCGATAATGCTCCGCGATATCTTTGAGCGCCTGCGTGCATGAAGCTACGCGGATATACGGATAGTCCGTATCCCCGAGATCCTGCTCGGACACGGAGCAGAGTGCGCCCTTTTCCATCACCTGCGGGATGAATGTGTGACCGTCGACTCTTGCTCCTTTGACAGCGACGAAGAGAGAGTCTTTTTCTGCTTTACGGCTGTCGATGACAACACCGGATACCTCGAGGGAAGCCAGGGAAAGATCGCCGTGGTAAGTGCCGCCGCAGGACGCTGCTATCTCGCGCAATGACATATGTTTCATACAGTACGTTCCTTTCTTTCTGTAAGATTCAGCCAGAATATCTGGCTTTTATAGATTCCGTTATGATGAGTTCGCACAGGTCGCTGTAACCGATCCCGCATGCCTGCGCCTCTTTCGGGAGCAGACTTGCAGCCGTCATGCCGGGGAGCGTGTTCATCTCGAGACAGTACAGCTTTCCCTCGTCATCCAGCAGGAAATCAGCGCGGCTGTAAACGTTGAGCTTCAGTGCCCGGAAAGCTTTCGCTGTGAGATCCATCATCCGCTGCGCCACATCTTCCGGTATATCGGCAGGACAGATCTCGTCAGTCGCTCCGGCCTGGTATTTATTGGCATAATCAAAGAAGCCTGTCTTGGGGATGATCTCGATCGGAGGAAGCACCTTGTCGCCGACTATGCCGCAGGCAAACTCTCTCCCTTTTATATAGTCTTCTACGATGACTTCATCTTCATATTGAAATGAACGCTCGAGCGCTGCGACGTATTCCTCTTCGGTATCCACGATATACACTCCGATGCTGGATCCTCCGGAGCAGGGCTTTACAACGACAGGGAGCGAGAGGCCCGCAGCCGCAAGAGAGTGGTCGCCTGTGTCTTTGCGCAGGCATACTCCCCGCGGAGTATCGATGCCGGACTGAAGGAAGATCTGCCGGGTGAAATCTTTGTCCATAGCGACAGCGCAGCCAAGAGAATCAGGGCCGGTATAGCGTATACCGAGCAGATCGAACGTTGCCTGTAGCTTGCCGTTCTCCCCCTCTCCTCCGTGAAGACCTATAAAAGTAATGTCGGCCAGGCGGCACAGTTCGATGACATTCGGGCCGGGGAAGCAGCCGGACTGATCCGGCCTCGCGGCTCTGACAGCCGCAAGATCCGGCTCCTCTTTGCCGATATTCTTTGCAATCTCCAGTCCGTGGCCGGGCAGCGTGAATACCTCTTCCAGGTCATCCGGCGCGTCTGTCAGGCCAAGGAACACGTCCAGAAGAAAGGCGTCATGTCCCCGTTCCAGAAGCGTTCTGCATATGCCGGCAGCCGAGGCGAGAGATACGTCTCTTTCTGTGCTGAGTCCGCCGGCCAGTACGATAATTTTCATAATGATCTGTTACTCCTTTATATCAAAACATTTCTGTGTCAGATCTCAACACTGTTCAGGAGCTCTGTCTTTGTGTCGTAGAGCTTTTTTGAGAGATCCACGTAGACTTTGTGAGGATTGAAGAGACGTTTTGTCTCATCCCAGAGCGTCTCCTTTTCCTGCCTGCAGAAATCGGCGATCTCCCGGACAGTTGGCGACTGGTACTTGCACTCTCCCCGGATGAAAATCGGTTTGAGGATCTCTTTCATCGTGTATGTGCCGCCGGCCAGTCTTGTCTTTTTCCATGTGGCGTTCGGATCGAACAGGAGAAGATCCTGAGAGGTGTCATATTCCTCTCCGACAAAGCAGATCAGATCTGCCCTTATCTTTCCGGTTTCTTTATCGTAGATGCGGTAGACCGTTTTATTTCCCGGATTGGTGATCTTTTCCACATTCTCGGATATCTTGATCTTCGGTACGAACTCGCCCCGGTCATTCTGGATGGCGGCCAGTTTATATACGCCGCCGAAAGACGGGCAGTCCTTTGAGGTGATGAGGTTCGTCCCCACTCCCCATGAAGTGATGGCGGCTCCCTGTATCTTCAGGTCGTTGATCAGCAGCTCATCCAGATCGTTGGAGGCGGAGATCACCGCATCGGTAAAACCGGCGTCATCCAGCATTTTGCGCGCCTTTTTTGACAGATAGGCAAGGTCTCCGGAATCCAGACGGATGCCGTAGCTCTTCGGATGTATTCCTGCTTCCCTCATTTCTCTAAAGACGCGGATCGCATTCGGCACACCGGACTTTAATGTGTCATATGTGTCGACGAGCAGCGTGCATGCATTGGGGTAAAGGCGGGCATATTCCCTGAAAGCAGTGTACTCGTCTTTGAAGCTCATGATCCAGCTGTGAGCATGCGTCCCGAGCACCGGCACGTCGAACATCTCGCCGGCGAGGACATTGGAAGTCCCTATGCAGCCTCCGATGATAGCGGCCCTTGCCCCGTACAGCCCTGCATCCGGCCCCTGGGCACGTCTGAGTCCGAACTCCATGACGCCGTTTCCCTGTGCGGCATGGACGACTCTGGACGCTTTTGTGGCGATCAGGCACTGATGGTTGATGATCGTCAGGATCGCGGTTTCCACAAGCTGCGCCTCCATGATCGGGGCGATGACTTTGATCAGAGGCTCCCTCGGAAAGATCACGCTGCCCTCGGGAATAGCATAGATGTCGCCGCTGAAGTGGAAGCCGCTCAGATAATGAAGAAAGTCCTCGCTAAAGATTCCCAGTCCTCTCAGATAATCCACATCTTCGTAGGAGAAGTTGAGATTTTTAATGTAATCGATGACCTGTTCCAGTCCGGCCATGACAGAGTATCCGCCTTTGTTCGGATTCTCACGGAAGAACATGTCAAAGATAACGGTTTCGTTTTCCTGTGTCTCAAAATAGCCCTGCATCATGGTCAGTTCATATAAGTCCGTGAGCAGGGTGAGATTGTGTGCGCTCATAATATTTTCCTCTTTTCGTTCACACGGAGCGCCCTGAATAGACGGCGCTGTTTTAGATTTTCTTAACGATTATAGCATAAGACGGGGGAGAGTTCTATATATTATATGCGTTTTTCCGGTCTTCGTCACTGCATGTTACTGTCTGGCACGGCGGAGGATAACTCCGATACGGGGCGCAGGAGGGCAATACATAGCTTTCGGGCATGAGCGGGTATGCAGACAAAATATTTGCAGACAGGTATTATCGGTGTTACACTGAACAGTAAGAAGAAAGTCTCTTATGGGACAAAGATGAGGATATGGAGCAGGAGGAGAACAGAATGAGTAAAACACTAGTTGCATATTTTTCGGCGAGCGGTACGACAAAAAGAGCGGCCGAAGCTCTGGCATCGGCAACAGGAGCGGATATCTATGAGATCAGACCGGCTGCGCCCTATACAGGAGCGGATCTGGACTGGACTGATAAGAATTCCAGGAGCACCGTGGAGATGCGAGACAGGTCGTCCCGCCCGGAACTTGCGGATATGGATGCTAATATCGGTGCATATGACAGAATATTTATAGGATTCCCGATCTGGTGGTATACAGCGCCCACGATCATCAACACATTTCTGGAGAGTTATGACTTCTCGGGGAAGACGATCATCCTTTTCGCAACTTCCGGCGGAAGCGGACTCGGCAGGTCGGCGAAAGATCTGGCCGTGAGCTGCCCCGGCGCAGAGATTATGAACGGAGAACTCCTGAACGGAAACCGGTCCCGGGAAGCGCTCAGAGAGTGGGCTGCAAAATTCTGACAGAGAACACAGGCGCTGAGAGTGGATGGAAATTCTGTGAGGAAGTTGTACTCCTGTCTTTTTCATGCTAAACTGGTAACAGATTTTGAAGAAAAAGACAGGAGTTTATTTAATTATGCCGGTTTTTGATTTTAATGATTCAGCAGATGGATCGAAAGATCCTGTATGCACCTACGATATTTTCTATGCCAATGAGTCTGAGACGTCGGCGGAACATCCGATCCTGATCCTTGACAACAGCAGAGGACAGCTCAGGCATCACTCCAGCGGCGCTTTCACTAATCCGGTCAGGCGGACGGCTTTCGAGTTCAGGGGAGAGGACGGGACGGTCAGCGCGGATATCCTGCAGATTGACGCCCGGTTCGTAAGTCTCCTGAAATGGCTGGGAGAGAACCACATCAACGTGCGGCTTTCAGGCGCGGCGCGCGGGAATGAGTATTCGGTATATAAGATACGGGAGATCGCGTTCGGCGGCGGAGTAAAGCTCTCCGCGGAAGATGGTTTCCTGCAGTTTATGATCGGGCGTCTTCTCTCAAGTGACGCCCCGTCGGAGGAGAGCCCCGACGAGGACGAGGAAGAAAACGGAGACAGCATGAAGCTGACCAGCATCCAGAGTATCACGGATTTCATTACATGCGCGGGCAGGACTCTCCCCGATAATATCCGTCTCTGGGCGCGAAGGAATCTGGCGGTGGCCCGTTCCCGTGAGGTGTCTGCAGAAGAGCGCCGCCATGCGCAGCGCGCTCTGTCCATTATGATGAACATACAGTGGAAAGGGAATTATTTTGAGGCGATCGATCCCGATGAGGCACGCAGGATACTGGACGAAGAACTGTACGGCATGGAGAGGGTAAAGCAGAGGATCATCGAGACGATCATTCAGATTAATCGTACGCATACACTGCCCGCCTACGGTCTGCTCCTGATCGGTCCGGCCGGGACCGGAAAATCGCAGATCGCCTATGCGGTGGCGCGCATCCTGAAACTGCCGTGGACGACGCTTGATATGAGTTCCATCAACGATCCCGAACAATTGACGGGAAGTTCAAGGATCTATGCGAATGCAAAGCCGGGCATCATCATGGACGCCTTTTCTATGGCAGGGGAATCGAACCTTGTATTTATTATCAATGAACTGGATAAGGCGGCTGCCGGAAAAGGAAACGGGAACCCTGCAGATGTTCTCCTGACACTTCTGGACAACCTCGGGTTCACAGATAACTATATCGAATGTATGATACCGACAGTGGGAGTGTATCCTATCGCCACTGCCAACGATAAAGATCAGATCAGCGCGCCTCTTATGTCCAGATTTGCAGTCATTGAGATCCCGGACTATACGCCGGATGAGAAGAAAGTCATTTTCTCGGAGTATGCGCTTCCGAAAGTCCTCAGGAGGATCGGAATGCAGACAGGCGAATGTGTTCTGACGCCCGACGGTCTGGACGCTGTCATAGATATGCACAGAGATACGAGCGGGATACGGGATCTTGAGCAGGCGGCGGAGCACATCGCTGCAAACGCCCTGTATCAGATCGAAGTCGGACACGCAGCTTCTGTGGCGTTTGACGCTGCGATGGTGAGAGAACTGCTCTCATAGGCCGTGTATACACGACAGAGTATGCACAGCGATGTGAAACGGGGAGACGGCGGGCAGCACTTATGCGCAGCCGTCAGCCCTCCTCTATCACCTGGATCTCCAGATAATCAAAATCAATGGTATCGACAAAACTGTCCTGGTAAAACCTTGCTTTTGCGTGACGTTTAAATTCATTGATCGTGACATCGAGCCATATGGGTTTGCTCAGGTCAAACTCGTAACAGATCTGGTCCAGAGCGTTAAATATCTTGTGCGTGCGGGTGTCGTCGGTGTCATCACAGACGACAGTATCGCGCAGCATCTTGTTGTCTTTGAATTCCTTTCCCCATAAACGAAACATAATAAAGCTCCTCTCCGTAATATCAGGCAATATCGGGCATGATCAGGGATGACCGCCCGGATGTGCGGCCCGTACGCTGATATTCTAGCACAGCAGGGGAAAAAAGTCATTTGAAAATATAAACAACAAAATATCGGCAGAGTGCCATTGTGTGACCGGGATGTTTCTGATATATTATTCAAGGGCAATACGCTGAAAGTATGATAAGAACGACAGAAAGGAAACAACAATGAAAAAGATTCTTGACAGGATATTTATAGACGGACTGACAGGTATGGCGCAGGGGCTGTTCGCCACACTGATCATCGGAACGATCATCCAGCAGATCGGGAACTATACAGGCGGCGGGACCGGCGCTATGATCTATACGCTCGGACGGGTGGCGGCGGCTCTCACCGGCGCGGGCATCGGAGCCGGGACGGCAAGGAAACTGGACGCGGGACATCTGGTCGTCGTATCAGCTTCAGTCGCAGGCATGATCGGCGCATTTGCAGGCGATATACTCTCAGGAGATATACTGACAGGCACAGGTCTTGTACTGTCGGGGCCAGGAGAGCCTCTGGGGGCTTTTATCGCAGCATATATCGCCATCGAAGCGGGGATCCTCATCTCGGGAAAGACGAGGATGGATATCATACTGACGCCCCTCGTGTGCATCTCAGCGGGTTCTGCGGTCGGACTTCTCGCAGGACCGCCGATATCAGGGTTCATGTCATGGCTGGGTTCCCTGATAAACTGGGGGACTGAGCAGCAGCCGCTGGTGATGGGGATCGTCGTGTCTGTGCTGATGGGGATGATACTGACACTGCCGATCAGCTCTGCGGCGCTGGGAGTCATTCTGAACCTCTCGGGCCTGGCGGCAGGAGCCGCGACAGTGGGATGCTGCTGCAATATGATAGGATTTGCCGTAGCCAGCTTCCGGGAAAACAAAATTGGCGGCCTGATCTCTCAGGGAATAGGAACGTCCATGCTGCAGGTCCCGAATATCGTGCGCCATCCCCAGATATGGATCCCCGCGATTCTGTCCAGCGCCATACTGGGACCACTTGGAACGATGGTATTCCATATGACGAATAACGCCACCGGCTCGGGTATGGGGACGGCAGGACTTGTCGGGCCCCTGATGACCTGGCAGGTGATGACGCAGACAGAGGCGGAAGTGATCGTGTTCATCAAGATCCTGCTGATACAGTTCGTCCTGCCCGCCGTCCTGACACTTGCAGTCTCAGAATTCATGCGGAAAAAGAAGTGGATACATTTCGGAGATATGAAGCTGGACTAAAGAGTGTAAAAAGAACATAAAGCCAAACATAAAAAGATGATAAAAAAAGAGGGAATCCGGTTAACACAGACCACAAAATATGGTATACTTAATGACAGAAAAATAACCAATGGGGGATATCCGCGATGAGAGGTGAACAACAGGTTGAAGCTGCGCTCAAAAGCTACGAGGATGTCGACAGTTGGAAGACAGTAATATTTCTCTATAATGCAGCTTTGAAAGAAGTGGGCACAAAGCTGGAGATCTTAAACGATGAGTTTCAGCATGTACACCGGTATAACCCGATCGAGCATATCAAGACCAGGATCAAGACTCCGGAAAGCATAGTTAAGAAACTGAAGCGCTACGGATACGAGACTTCGATCGAAAATATGGTCCGATACATCAACGACATAGCCGGCGTTCGGCTGATCTGTTCTTTTACGTCAGATATATACCGTCTGGCGGAGATGATCGGAAACCAGAGCGATCTGAAAGTGCTCTCCATCAAAGATTACATAAAGAATCCGAAAGAGAGCGGGTATAAGAGTTATCACATGCTCGTCTCGGTTCCTATCTTTCTGTCGGACAGTGTAGTAGACACGAAAGTAGAGATACAGATCCGCACGATCGCCATGGACTTCTGGGCGAGTCTCGAGCACAAGATATATTATAAATTCGAGGGGAACGCGCCGGAATACATCAGCCGGGATCTTCGTGAGTGTGCAAAGATGGTCTCTGAGCTTGATGAGAAGATGCTCTCATTAAATGAGGCCATCCGGGAATGTATACTCCGGGAGGAGGACGGAAGCGTCAAAGACAATATAGATGACGTGGCTGAACATGTGATAGGAAACCGGAGAGAACAGATGAAACTCCGGAGAACCGGGACGGCTCCTCAGATAATCAATAAAGTACATTAAAAACAGAGCGGCGTGGCAGGATAAACCTGTCTCGCCGCTTTGTCTGTTATCGTAGCTGCTTTTCTTCGCTGTCACCCGCTACTTCCGTGATGGATTTCACAAGCCCTGCGATTCCCTGTATCTCAGAGGGAATAATGATCTTGGTTGCTTTGCCGTCCGCGGCTTTCTCGAATGCCTCAAGACTCCGGAGTGTAAGTACCGAATCGTCGGCGCCGGCCTCTTTGAGGAATCTCAGACCGTCGGCTGTAGCCTGCTGGACTTTGAGGATCGCCTCTGCCTCACCTTCCGCTTCCCGGATCATTTTCTCTTTTTCGGCCTCTGCTTTCAGGATGGCGGCCTGCTTTGCCGCTTCCGCTTCCAGAATGACAGATTCTTTCTCTCCCTCTGCCACGAGGACAGTGGATTTCTTTTCACCTTCCGCTCTCAGGATCGCCTCACGTCTCTCACGCTCGGCTTTCATCTGCTTCTCCATGGCGTCGCGGATAGCGGTGGGCGGGATGATGTTTTTGAGCTCCACACGGTTTACCTTGATGCCCCATGAGTCGGTGGCGCGGTCGAGCTCTGCGCGCATTCTTGTATTGATAGTCTCGCGCGAAGTCAGCGTCTGGTCGAGTTCAAGATCTCCGATGATGTTTCTCAGCGTAGTCGCCGTCAGATTTTCGATAGCGACGATAGGGCTTGCAACTCCGTAGCAGAACATCTTCGGATCAGTGATCTGGTAGAAGATGACGGTGTCGATCTGCATCGTTACATTATCTTTCGTGATAACGGGCTGCGGCGGGAAATCGACTACCTGCTCTTTCAGATCAATCCGCCTTGCGACACGGTCGATGATCGGAAGCTTAAAATGCAGTCCTGTGTTCCATGTCGTCAGATAAGCGCCGAGACGCTCTACTACAACAGCCTGCGCCTGGTGTACGATCTTGACGCAGGAGATCAGGATCAGGATCACTATGACCACTATGATCAGGAAAAAAATTGTTCCAATGTTGATAAATGATAAGGTGTTCATTATGGTTCCTCCTCATATTTTTCTACGATCAGCTTTACGCCGGATACGTCCACGACTTTTGCGAGAGCGCCTGTATCCAGAGTTTCACTGTCGCTTTTGGAGCGTACGCTCCATTCCTGGCCGTCGACGATGCTGGCGCCCGTCTGTTCCAGGTTATCCACTTTCTGAGTGATGCGGATTACTTTTCCGATCTTGCCCTCATAATTTGTGCGGATACACTTCCTGTTGAGATGTTTCGCAGCCCACGGTCTCGTGAAGATGAGAAGCACGCAGGATACGGCAAGGAAGATTATGATCTGCACGACCAGCCCGGCGCCCAGCGCATTGGCGGCAAGAGCCGCGAGAGCTCCCGCCGCGAACCAGATCGTGGTCAGGCCGACGGTGAACAGCTCGATGACGATAAGTATGATGAACAGTCCGAGCCATATCAGATTCAGTTCCGGGCCGGACAGTATCAGTATATCTGTTCCCATTATGACATCTCCTTTCTCTTAATGTTTAGTCCTGTAAATACTGCTCATAGTCTATATCATAATATGCCTCGCCTGGCTCCAGTACCACACACCGTCGCTTATCTGTACTATTTCGCCGTTACAGAGCCACAGCCTTTCTTTCCCAGTCACTGCATCCTGGCCGGGATCCGGACCGAAAAAACATGTTTCATACAAAAAATAATCCCGCTGAAACGCTGATAAAAGTACGCTCCCGATCACTAACTCCCCGGTGTATGTCCTTTCCGGAATATGTACGCCGACCACATAACATCCGTTCCCAAGTACGGTTTCAAATTCTTCGCCCGTCTCCGGAATCTGAGCAGTCACATACTTATAAGTATCAGACTACTTTTATTGTATCATATTTCGACAGCGATTGATATTGTAAAATTTTCTTAAGATCGGTGCAGGAATCGGAAAAAATATTGATGCTTCGGCATATTTTCGCTATACTGTATATCTGAGAGAAAAGTTTATGAAAAAGGAATAGAGAAATGACAGAAGAAGCAAGGAAAAAGGGGATAGAGATCGGCGCAGGCGTGGCGATCTATATAATCGCGTGGGCGGTCGCCTCATACAGGATCGTCCCGTCGACGGCGGAGACACTGTTGTTTCTGGCGGCTTACGCAGTTCTGTCTTTGAGTTCATGCTGGGAACAGCTCAGGAAGTTCGTAAAGAGAGAATTCATGGACGAGAGCCTTCTGATGATCATTGCCACGGCAGGAGCCTTTCTGGTGGGAAAGCACAAAGAGGCAGTAGCTGCGATGCTGTTCTACCAGGTGAGTAAGCTGGTAGAGGAACTCTCGCTCGGAAAGACGAAAAAATCTATAGCAGAGTTCATCGACATCCGCCCCGAGTATGCGAATCTTAAAGTGGGGAACAGGGAGAAGATCGTACCGCCGCAGGAGCTTAAACTCAGGCAGGTGATCGTCCTCCGTCCGGGCGAGAAGATCCCGGTGGATGCGGTCGTGACGCTGGGGAGCGGATCTGTCGACATGAAAGCCCTGACAGGAGAGTCTGAGCCGAGAAATGTAAAGATCGGCGACAAACTCTACAGCGGGAGTATCAATCTGAACAGTGTCCTTGAAGCGAGAGTGATCAGACAGTACAATGACTCCACAGCGGCCAGGATCATGAGACTGGTGGAGAGCGCGAGTGAGAATAAACCGGCCAGCATCCATTTTGCTGATAAGTTTACGAAATACTATACGCCGCTGGTCATCCTCTTAGCTCTGCTCACGATGATACTGCCTCCGATGGTCTTTATCGAGGCAAGGGCGGAATGGATATACAGGGGACTCATCATACTGGTGGCTGCGTGTCCGTGCGGCCTGATGGTCTCCATACCGCTTGCGTTTCTGGGAGGAATCGGCTCGGCCTCTAAGCAGGGAGTCCTGATAAAGGGCGGGGCGTATCTGGAAGATCTCACGGAGGCAGATACATTTGTTTTTGACAAAACGGGTACACTGACAGAAGGAGTCTTCCATGTCCGGGAGATCGTCCCGCATAAGATGGAGAGAGAGGAACTGCTGGAGATCGCGGCTCTCGCTGAAGCATATTCCAACCATCCGATCGCCATGTCTCTGGCGGAAGAGTACGGCAAAGAGCCGGATATGTCCCGCGTATCGGACGCCGAAGAACAGCCGGGATACGGTGTGCGCGCGTCTGTGGACGGACGTGAAGTGTACGTGGGTAATATCCGTCTGATGAACCGTCAGGGCATATTCTATCAGCCGGTCAAAGAGGCGGGGACAGTCATCTATATTGCCGTGGACGGTCAATATGCAGGCTGTATCCTGATATCCGACAAGATAAGAGAGGACGCCGCCGGACTGATAAAATGGATGCGCAGGAAGAATCTTGGCGTTGTAATGTTCACCGGAGACAATGAGCGCGTCGCAGAGGAAGTGGCCGGACGTCTTCAGATCGAGAGTGTGTATGCGGAACTGATGCCGGAACACAAAGTAGAACTTTTAGAGGAGTTCCGGGAGAATCAGATGGAAGGGGAAAAACTGGCTTTCGTAGGCGACGGCATCAACGACGCTCCGGCCCTCTCCCTGGCGGACATCGGCATAGCGATGGGCGGGCTGGGGGCAGACGCTGCGCTTGAGGCGGCGGATATCATACTCATGAAAGACGAGCCGTCCAAGATCATCAATGCAGTCCGCATCGCGAGAGCGACTCTGCGGTCGGTAAAGCAGAACATGGCTTTTGCTGTCGGGATGAAGATCCTGCTCGTCATAATGGCGTTCTTTGGTCTTGTGACGATGCAGAACGCGATCATCGCCGATATGGTCGTAATGATCATTAATATTTTAAATTCGTTCTGGATGATGCAGTATCCGGAGAAGGGAGTATAAGAGATGAAAGGAAAGACTATCGGGATCATGATGCTGGCTGCGGCGCTGACAGTCATGTCATGGGGATGCGCATCTTTGCAGAAAGATGGCGTGAGAGCCCTTGAGAATGGAGAGTACGAAGAAGCTCTGGAGCAGTTTGAGACACTGGTACAGAGCGGAGACAGTGAGGAGGCTGCCGACGGATATCTGGGCCTTGGGATGACTTACTATGAAATGAAAGACTATGAAAACGCCCTGAACGCATTTATGCAGGCGATAGATAACGGCGCGCAGCCAGGCGTCCAGACCTACAACCTGATGGGGATATGCTCGATGCAGACAGGAAGCTACACATCGGCTCTTGAGTATATCCAGTCGGGGATCGCGCTTACCCATACGTCTGACGGAGCGGAGAAAGCAGATGAGGAACTGGTGCGGGAAATGAAGTTTAATGAGATCATCTGCTATGAGCGCCAGGCGGACTGGGAAAATGCCAGACAGAAAACAGCAGAGTATCTGGCAGAGTATCCTGACGACGAAGCCGTCCAGAAAGAGGCCGAGTTCCTGGAGACGCGTTAGTGCGCCGGCAGGTAAGAGCGGCGGAGAGCCTGAGGGCATGGTTTTAATCGCTGTGGACAAGGAGACAGACGCATGCATGAGACAGAACGCATAGAGGAGAAAGTGATCCTCGTGGGACTTGATACAGGAAACCAGGAGATGGCGGAGCGTTCCCTCGATGAGCTCGCCGAACTTGCAAAGACTGCCGGAGCCAGAGTCGCGGGACGCCTTATCCAGGCAAGGGACTGTGCACATCCCGCGACTTATATCGGGAAAGGCAAGCTGGCGGAACTAAAGGATCTGATCTGGGAGACAGAAGCTGACGGCATCGTCTGCGATGATGAACTGACGAGCGCTCAGCTCGGCGCTCTGGAAGCAGAACTGTCCTGCAAGGTCATCGACAGGACGCTGCTTATCCTGGATATCTTTGCGGCGCACGCTGTATCAGGAGAGGGAAAGATACAGGTAGAACTGGCTCAGCTAAGATACCGTGCGTCCCGCCTTACCGGGCTTGGCCGGTCGCTCTCGCGTCTTGGCGGCGGGATCGGCACGAGGGGGCCGGGAGAGAAGAAGCTGGAGATGGACCGACGCCTGATAAGAGAACGGATCAGCAGGCTCAGGAAAGACTTAAAGAATGTGGAGAAGCACAGGGAACTGCTCCGCTCACAGCGCATGCAGTCCGGGATGAAGACGGCGGCGCTTGTGGGATATACCTCAGCGGGAAAGAGCAGCATCGAAAATGCTCTGACAGGCGCGGGGATACCGGAGGATGCGAAGTTGTTCTCCACTCTGGATACGACGACCCGCGTGCTGGAGCTCGACAACAGCCAGGAGATCCTGCTCACGGATACGGTCGGATTCATACGGAAGCTGCCCCACCATCTGGTGGAGGCATTCAGGAGTACGATGGAAGAGGCAAAGTATGCGGATATCATCATTCACGTGACAGATGCGTCAAACCCTCAGATGGAGGAACAGATGCACATCGTGTATGAGACGCTCCGCCGACTCGGCGCAGAGGACCGTCCGGTGGTGACGCTTTTTAATAAACAGGATTTGCTGGACCATCCGGTGAGACAGCGCGACTTTCAGGCGGATTACTCGATCCCCGTCTCGGCAAAGACGGGTCAGGGACTCGAAGAGCTTAAAGCTGCTCTTCTTGAGATCTTAAGAAGAGACCAGATCTATATTGAGCGCCTGTATGATTACTCGGAGGCGGGGAAGATCCGTCTCATCCGGAACCATGGTCAGCTCATCTCGGAGGAATATGCAGCGGCAGGCATAGAGGTGAAAGCGTATGTGCCGAAAGAAGTATACGGAAAACTGTAAAAGACCGGAAAGAAGATCAGAGGATCCCTCCGTCCAGCCCGATGATCTGTCCCGTCAGATAAGCCGGAGCTTCTGAAAGCATGAGGACCATCCAGGCAACTTCTTCCGGGCGGCCGTACCGTCCCGCCGGTATCTCATCCTCAAGCGCAGCACGCTCTTTGGCGCTGAGTCTGCTGTTCATCTCTGTATCGACCACCCCGCATGCGAGAGCATTTACCTGTATATTGCTGGGCGCCAGTTCTTTCGCCAGTGCCTTTGTCAGTCCGTGCAGGCCTGATTTGGCGGCAGAGTAGGCAGCCTCGCAGGAGGCGCCTGAAGTCCCCCACATGGAGGAGATATTGATGATCTTTCCCTCTTTGCGGGAGAGCATATAAGGGATCGCTGCGCGGCAGCAGTAGAATGCAGAGGACAGGTCAGTGTCGATCACCATCTTCCAGTCCGCGTCTGACATGTCGCTGAGCAGTCCGAAGTACGCGCAGCCTGCATTGTTGACGAGCACATCAAGTCCGCCGCAGATGTCGGAGATCTGATCGAACATGGCGCGCACATCGCCGGGATCCCCTACATTGCCGGGGAGCATCGTACATGTTCCTCCTGCCGATAATATCTTATGTTCGGTCTCCCGGAGCTGATCGAGAGAAGTCCTGCAGTTTATAAATATATGATGACCGTGTTCCGCAAAGGCGAGGGCGCAGGCAAGTCCGATCCCCCGGGAGGAACCGGTCACGAGGATATTTTTCTTTTTTTTGTTCATATGATATCTCTCCATTCTTACAGTATAGCACAGGCGCAGTTCCGGCGGAATATGAAAAATGAAATAAGTCGCAGACTTTTCATTGTACTTGCCAACTCCATGTGTTAGAATTTATCTGACAACGGATATATTGGGAAAGCATATCGGACACGTGCTTCCCGGTGGCTCAGACATAAGAGAGAACAGGTCTTGGCGGAGGGTATGACATGATAGATGACGCGATGGATTTTGCGACGAAAGCACACGAAGGACAGTTTCGGAAAGGGACAAGACGCCCCTATATTGTCCATCCCATAGAAGTGGCGGATATCGTGTCAGCAATGACGAAAGATGAGGAAGTGATATGTGCGGCGCTCCTGCACGATACGATCGAGGACTGCAGCGGCATCACATGGGACATATTAAAGCTCAGGTTTGGCGGGAGAGTGGCCGATATGGTGGCTCAGGAGAGCGAGGATAAGTCACTGAGCTGGGAGAAACGAAAAGGAGAGACGATCAGCCGGCTGAGGACAGCGCCTGTGGAAGTACAGATGATCGGGCTTGCAGACAAGCTCTCTAATATGCGGGACATTGACAGGGACTATCCGGTCATGGGAGACGAATTGTGGAGCAGGTTCCGCATGCAGAGCAAATCTGCTCTGGCCTGGTATTACAAAGGGATACGGGACGTGCTGGCAGAGAATTTCAGAGGAGTGCCCGCATATGAAGAGTACTGCCGTCTGATCGATAAGAATTTCGGGCCGGACAGTGCGCAGGCGGAATGGACGAAAGGAGACGGATGGCATGGCGGCGAGGACGAAAGTGATCTGTTTTGCGAACAATAAAGGGGGGAGCGGAAAGTCGACTACCTGTTCCAACGTAGGATACGGCCTGACACAGCTCGGGCGCAAAGTCCTGCTCATCGACGGGGACATGCAGTTGAATCTTTCCCTCTCTCTTTTTGATGAGGACACGGTGCTGGGCTTTGCACAGGGGGAGAAGAACCTGTACGGAGCGATCCGCAGACAGGACGGTCTGGAAGACTATATTGTCCGCACGCCGTATGACGATCTGGATCTTATCCCCTCATCTACGCTGATGAGTTCCATCGAGTATGAGCTGTTTACAAAATGGCAGAGAGAATACATCCTGAAAAAAGGTATTTCGGGGATCGTCGCCTCCGGAAAATATGATTACATACTTATCGACGCTCCGCCGACTCTGGGAGGCTGGGTGATGAACATTCTGTGCGCGTCAGACGAAATCATCATCCCGGTCGAGGCTTCTCCGTGGGGACTGTTCGGACTGGGAAACATGTTTGAATTTCTGGATCAGATGAGGCAGATCACACCGGGTCTGAAACTGGGCGGCATCGTTATCACAAAGGTTGACACGAGAAAAAACTATTTCCGCCAGACGATCGAGACGCTCAGAGAACTGGACGATGTGAAAGTATTCGACACATATATCCGTGTGGACAGCGGCGTGGAGTGGTCGCAGGACAACAACGCTCCGGTCATGGCATACAGAAAGAGCAGCCGGAGTGCGAAAGAATATATGGAACTGACAAAGGAGATAGATGAGGCGCGGTGACGGGAGGATATCGCGGTTAATTTTATCGTGTTTTTGGAGTTTCCTGACACTGAAAAGTGAAAGCCGCCGCAGGCGAAAGCGCATTGTCAGATGCTTGCCCTCGCCAGCGGCGGCTTTTTAGTGTATAATGCAGTTAGTAAAAAACAGACAGAACAGTCGGACAGAAAAGTCCGACAGATGGGGAGGTCGGTATGGCAGACAGGATACGTTATGCGCAGCAGGTTATAGAGGAAGTGGAAAAGGCAGTCGTAGGAAAGAAAGATGTTCTCACAAAGATTATGACGGCGATCCTGGCCGGAGGACATATACTGATAGAGGATATACCGGGAACTGGAAAGACGACGATGGCGCTCGCATTTTCCAGGGCGATGGGACTTGAAGAGCGGAGAGTGCAGTTCACCCCGGATGTGCTCCCGTCAGATCTGACGGGATTTACGATCTATCAGAAAGAGACGGGGAAGTTCGTATATCAGCCGGGTGCGGTCATGTGCAATCTTCTCCTGGCCGACGAGATCAACCGGACGTCTCCGAAGACACAGTCCGCGCTCCTTGAAGTCATGGAAGAGCGGCAGGTCACGGTGGATGGCGTGACGCGCAGGACGGGGGATCCGTTTATCGTGATCGCAACAGAGAACCCTGCCGGCTCTGCCGGAACACAGCTTTTGCCGGAATCCCAGCTTGACCGCTTTATGATCTGTGTGAGTATGGGATATCCGACCGTAGAGGAGGAGATGGAGATCCTGCGCAGAAGCCAGGAGGAGGACAGAACGTCCGGAATAGATCACGTTGTGGATGCCGCAGCTCTCCGGGACATGATAAAGAGCGCGAAAGAGACGTATATGCATGAGCGCATCTGCCGCTACATTGCCGAGCTGGCCAGATCATCCAGGGAAAATGAATGGACAGAACTGGGGTTAAGCCCGAGGGGAACGGTGGCGCTGACGGCCATGGCGAAAGCGTACGCATATCTGAAAGGGCGGGGCTATGTGATACCGTCCGATGTAGAAGAGGTGTTCCCGTGCGTGGCGTCCCACAGGATCCTGCTGAACATGAAAGCCAGGGTAGGGCATATCCGCGCGGAAGAAGTGATCCGGCAGATCCTTGAAAACACGGAGAAGCCGGCTCTTAAGACAAGGCGGTAGAGATATGATCAGGAGAACGGCAGGGTATCTGGCCGTGATTCTCGTCACGGCGTATTTGTTTTTTATGTATGACGCGGCAGTGCTCTCAGGGGTACTCATCTTTTTCCTGCTGTATCCTTTCGCCGCGTGGATATATCTTGCAGCGGCAGGGCGAAGAATTCAGGTGGCTATGGGGAGAGTGCCTCCTTTAGGAGAAAAGGGGAAGAAGATCCGCGCAGGGATCACTGTGAAGAACAATTCCCCCCGAATGAGCCTCCGGTATGATTTTGCAGTGAGCCTCCGGGACAGCGGAGGAAAGAAGTGCGGGAAAAGAAGATTCTGCGGCGTGGCGGTCCCCCAGGGTGAGGAGACGGCGTGGCTGGTCTTCGGGACAGATCGTTGCGGAAAAACGCAGCTAAGTGTGGACGCCGTGAAAGTGTATGACTTCCTGGGTATTTTCTTTAGACGGATAAAGGTGAGAAAGACTGCGCAGGTGAAAGTGATGCCGGAGCTTAAGCTCATGCCCCTGGAGATCACGCGCAGGACAAGAGAGTTTCAGGCGGATGCGCAGGAGTTTTCGCAGGAAAGACGCGGGGACGACCCGTCTGAGATATATCAGATCCGGGAGTACAGAGAGAGAGATTCTCTCAAGGATATCCACTGGAAGCTGAGCGCAAGGGAAGAAGAACTCATGGTAAAGGAACGGAGCTTCCCCCTTGGCTGTGTCGTGCTCATTTACATTGATGTTCCAAAAGGAGGGCAGACCGCGTCAGGTTTTTCAAAGATGCTGGAGACAGTGGCATCTCTTTCTATCACGCTTGTCTCGGAAAAGTGCATCCACATGGCGGCATGGTACGAAGAGAAGAGCGCAGAGATCGTCCGATGGCGCATTTCCGATGAGGAGAGCGCATATGACATGATCTGGAGTCTTATGGAGATACAGCCGTACCGGGACAGGCAGAAAGAAAGAGTGTGCTATGACGATGCGTTTCGCGGGCAGGAATTCGCATCTGTAGTGACAGTGGACCAGAACGGAAAGATGAAAAAAGACGGAGAAGCATTTGAATATCTGAGGCTGTGACGCCCATGCGGGCTGAGAATGGCAGAGCAGATTCCGGGAGAACGGGGAGAGTCAGAGATGGGATACAGGCATTCGGGAGTAAAGATATACAAGACGACAGAGAAGAAACAGAAAGACAGGAGAAGCCTGTCATTATCAGTGGTCCAGATGCTGACGGTGTGTATCGTGATGATCTTCTGGTGGAATGCAGTTCTGGAAGTGTTTCACATGCCCTTTGACAGAGCGTGGCTGCGCGGAGGGACTGCCGCCGCCGTACTTCTGCTGGGCGCAGCGGACAGGATGGCCAAAGGAAAGGCAGTTCCCGCCGTCCTGGCGGCTCTGGCGGTCTGTCTCTGGCTTGGATGGGGTACAATAGTGGAACTGTGCAGTTGGATGGTGCAAAATTATGACACTCTGCTTTCTGCACAGCCGGAGGGGGAACCTGTTTTTAGCTGCGCTGCCGTGCTGCTTACCGTACCCGTTCTGGAGATTCTGCTGATTGTCCAGAGAACCGGGAGGGGGAAATTCCCGGCAGGACTGATCCTCTGCGCGCCGTTTATCGCCGCGGCCTGCGCGGGACGGTTCCAGACTGTCCCCACTTCGTGGCTGCTGATCCTGGGAGCCGCCGCATATTTCGCATCGGCAGTGCCGGGAGCGGGAAGAAAAGTCTCTGCATGGCGGAGCGTCCTTCCGGCAGTGGCAGTCTGCTCCGCCCTGGCGTTTCTCTCTTTTCATGCAGGGAAATACCTGGATACCGGGAGGACGGATGAAAGCGGATTCTATCTCCGCATGCGCGGGACGCTCACGACAGAAGTTGTGGGAGGGATCCGCGACCTGGTAAGAGATCTGTCAGGAGAAGCTGACAGAGAGCGGACTGCTACACATACAGACGAAACGGATGGCCCGACAGAGCAGCAGGAAGTCCCGGCAGAGCAGACAGAAACGGCAGAGGAGACGCCCATGGACGACCTGGCGCAGAGTATTTCCGGGGAAACGGCTTTTGAAGATCCGATGCTGTCTGCGGACAGTGGCGCCGTTGATCTGGGAAGCCTTGCGTATTTTGCTCCGGATCCGGAGACTGCAGGGGTGATCGAAGTGGACGGGATGCCGGAGGATACGGTGTATGTGCCGGAGAGCTGGGGAGTCGTCTACTCTGATAACAGATGGGAGATGACGGATGAATGGCCGGACGGTCATGAGGGGGAGGAGCTGAGAGAGGAATGTAGAGTAAGCCCTCCTGGATTACAGGGTGTTCTGATGGAACTGTGCGGCGAATGGGAAGGACAGCCGATGGATACGGTCAGTACAGAAATCAGCCGGGAGCTTGCAGGGCGCGCCGTCTATGACACGCACCCCGGCGCTACTCCTGCGGGAAAGGATTTTGTGGAATATTTTCTTTTTGAAAATCAGAGGGGATTTTGCGTGCATTTTGCGACGGCTGCCACACTGATGTACCGGTACTGCGGGTATCCGGCCAGATATGTGACGGGATATGCGGTGCCGCCGTCTGCCTTTCGGCAGAATGAGGCCGGAGGATATGAGGCGCAGATCACCGGAGAGATGGGACATGCATGGTGTCAGGTGTACAGCGCAGAGACCGGGGAATGGCTGGATATGGAGCATACGCCTCCGTCTCCCGATGACAGTTCCGGACAGCCTCCTGCCGCAAGCCTCGACAGGGCGGATGTGATCGCAGGACAGGGCGTGCCCCGGACGCTGGCCGTGATACTTGCTTCTCTTCCGGGATGGTCTCTGCCGGTCCTGGCTGCAGCCGCGCTGTGCGTGATCATCTTTTTTGTCCAGGCGGCGCTGCGAACGGCAGGACGGGAGAGAATGTTTCGGAAAAAGGCCGGAGGAGAGGGAATACGCCGGATGTACGGCGCGATCATAAAAACAGCTCAGATACAAGGCGCAGGGATCGGCGGAGCCATGGATGAAAATGTACCGGAAAAGCTGCACGCAAAATACCCTGAACTGTCAGAGGAAGAATGGAAATGGGCGTACGGCTGTGTGATGGAAAATCTTTTCTACTATCCCGGCAATGAGAAACAAGACTGGGAAAGAATGAGGAAGATATATGCCCGGTTCCGAAAGACAGCGCTTGGACAAATGAATCCGGGACAGAGATGGATATACAGATATGTGCGCTGCCTGTGAGCAGCGCACATATATCGGGTGCCTATATACAGATATCTGAATCGGGGGACTTTGCGGTCAGAACCGGAAGTCTCTTCTGTTGTCCTGTTCGATCAGTCTGAGGTTTTCAAGCACAACAGCGCGTGCTTTTTCGTTCGGAACGTTGAGCGTTTCTTTTTCGATCAGCCTGTCGCCGATCGCTTTTGTCTCAGGCGATGCATAATCCATCAGATATTCTTTCAACGTCATCAGGGCATTGGGATGGCAGCAGTTCTGGATCTGACCGCTCTTGCACAGAGACATGAACCGGTCGCCGGTCCGCCCCTCCCGGTAGCATGCAGTGCAGAAGCTCGGGATGTAGTCCATCTCCATGAGCCAGCGCACGACTTCGTCCAGTGTGCGGTTGTCGCTGACGTCGAACTGCTCGGACTTCTCATCTTCCGGCTCCTGTTCATAATAGCCGCCGACACTCGTTCTGGAGCCGCCGCTGATCTGGGAGATGCCAAGATGCAGAACGCGCTCTCTCGTCTTCTGATTCTCTCTTGTAGAGATGATCATACCGGTATACGGAACGGCAATGCGGATGCAGGCAACAATCTTGGCGAATGTGTCATCGTCGATGCCATTGTCAAAATCGCCGGGATCGATGTCGTCTGCGTGTTTTAGTCTGGGCACGCTGATCGTATGCGGGCCGACGCCAAAAGCTGCCTCCAGATGTTCCGCGTGCATCAGAAGCCCTGCAAATTCGTAGCGGTATTTGTCCAGGCCAAAGAGAACGCCAAGTCCCACATCGTCGATACCTCCCTCCATCGCCCGGTCCATAGCCTCTGTGTGATAGTTGTAGTCGTGTTTCGGCCCTGTCGGGTGGAGCTCCAGATAGCTCTCTTTGTGATAGGTCTCCTGGAAGAGGATATAGGTTCCGATCCCGGCTTCTTTGAGAAGACGGTAATTGTCGACGGTGGTCGCCGCGATGTTGATATTGACGCGGCGGATGGCGCCGTTTTTATGCTTAATGCTGTAGATGGTCTCGATAGACTTGAGATAGTACTCCATCGTATTTCTTACCGGATCTTCTCCGGCTTCCAGGGCAAGGCGCTTGTGGCCCATATCCTGGAGCGCGATGACTTCTCTTCGGATATCCTCCTGGGAGAGCTGCTTCCTGGGGATGTGTTTGTTCTTTGCGTGGTACGGGCAGTAGGTGCAGCCGTTGATACAGTAATTGGACAGATACAGCGGCGCGAACATGACGATGCGGTTCCCGTAGAAATCTTTTTTGATCTGTTCTGCCAGCCTGTAGATCTCTTCGTTTTTTTCTTCCAGAGGACAGGCGAGAAGAACGGAAGCCTCTCTGTGCGAGAGTCCTTTTCTCTTTTTCGCTTTCTCGATGATCGAATCGATCAGTTCGATATTTTCTTTATTTTCGTCTGCATAGGCGAGCGTCTCCAGGATCTCGCCGTGATCGATGAAATCATCTGCACATTTAGAATTTACATCATACATTATGGATTCCTCCTGTCTCAATATTTTTATCTTTTGTTTTTTCAGATGTTCTGTGAGTCGCCTCTGCTTACGACGATATGATAGCCGATCTTCTCCATCCTCGATTTCAGTTTGTTCAGGCCTTCCGCAGCCTCGTCGCCGGTGCCGAGTTTGTTGTCATACAGCAGATATTTCTTTCTGACTTGTATCGGCGAGAGATTTGGCATGACCACATTGGCCCCGGCGAGGACTCCTCTCTCCCTGCCGTCCTCTGTTATCGTTCCCAGAGCCGTGGTGGCGGGGAGCAGTACGCGGGGCAGAAGAAGCCTGACCAGGCCGAGCATATAGACGGTCAGTTCGGCAGTTCCTCCGGGCATATGCGAAAAAGGCGTCGCATGGTGGGGGATAAAAGGTCCGATCCCTACCATCTGGGGATTCAGCCGCGTAAGAAACAGCATGTCGTCCGCAAGATTTTCAGGCGTCTGATACGGGGAGCCTACCATAAAGCCGGTCCCTACCTGATAGCCGATCTTTTTCAGATCCCACAGACATTTCTGCCGGTGTGAAGCAGAGAGCGCGGGCGGGTGGAGCCTGCCGTAATGCCCGGCCTCATATGTCTCATGGCGGAGCAGATACCGGTCAGCGCCGGCATCATAGAGTCTTTTGTAACTGTCATAAGAGCGCTCACCTACGGAGAGGGTGAGAGCGCAGTCGGGGAACTGCGCGCGGATCGCAGCGATGATATCGCAGAGCCTTTCGTCGGTAAACCATCCGTCCTCTCCGCCCTGCAGGACAAATGTCCTAAAACCGAGACGATACCCCTCTTCGCAGCAGGCGAGGATATCTTCTTTTGTAAGCCGGTATCGCAGGACGTCTGTATTACTTTTGCGGATGCCGCAGTAATAGCAGTCGTTCCGGCAGTAGTTCGTGAACTCGATCAGGCCCCGGATATAGATGTCCCGGCCATAACAGCGGATGCGGACGTCCTGTGCAAGCTCGAAGAGATACTCTGCGGCCGCAGGGGTGCGCTCCCGGATGAGTTCCGTCCATTCGCTGCGATTAAGCTCACGCGTCAGGCAGAGTTTATCGATCAGCGCTTTTACTTTCTGTTCTCTGTCTCCGGGCGTCATGCGTTCTTCCCGTAGATCGTCTTCGTGCTCACGCCGGGAAGCATCCCCAGTTTGCCGGAGAGAGCGCTGATGACGTTGTTCGGGGCGTCCATCGCCACGCTGATGACGTGGAGCCCTTTTTCCCTGTAAGGGATACCCATTCTGCCGATCACATATTCCCCGTATTCGCTCAGCAGATGGTTGAGTCCATCGACAGAATCCCGCGACTCGAGGATGATGCCGACAAGTGCGATTCTTGTTTCCATGATATGATCTCCTTATGTTGTATCTTTTTACGTTCTGGCTGCAGGCAGCCCTGCCGAAAATATCCCGGCAAAGTGTCCCGACAAAATAAAAAGCGCCGTTTCAGGCGCTTGGATACAGATAAAAATGAAACAGGCAGGGAATGAACAGACAGCAGAGCGCTTAGGGCCGCTCTTTCTGACGATCTCCCGTGTTCTGTGCGGATGATCCGGTATCTGCGCCTTCCTGCTCAGGACGTGCAGCCGCCTTTGCAGTCAGAACGTATGTTGTGATAAGTATAACACGACGAAAGACAAGAAACAAGAATCACGGATTGATTTTCTTACTGTCAGAGGATAAAATAAGAAAAGGAGGCGAGGAATATGTCAGAAGTGAGAAAACATATTGTATTTCATGGAAGAGTACAGGGAGTGGGGTTCCGGTATACTGCAAAATACCTTGCCCAGTCTCTGGAACTTACAGGATGGGTGCAGAATGAATGGGACGGCACAGTCACCCTTGAAGTGCAGGGGCGCGACGCTCTCATCAACAAGCTGCTCGTAGGACTCAGTCATAACCAGTTTATCTCGATCGACTGGATCGATACGAAAGAGATTCCGCTGGAAGAGGGTGAGAAAGCATTTTCGGTACGATAATTAAGAGAATGCAGAGAATTGGAGAAGGAGACGCAACAATGTCACAGGAGAAGAAACTTGGGTTTATCGGAACAGGAAATATGGCGGGAGCCATTATGGGAGGTATTATCAAAAACGAGATATTCCGTCCGGAGGAGATCATCGGCGCCGACATATCTCCGTCCGGACGCGACAGAGTGAAAAATACTTACGGTATCAGCGTGACAGATAATAACCGGGAGGCTGCGGAACAGTCGGAAGTGCTCATACTTTCGGTAAAGCCGCAGTATTATGCCGACACGATTGCAGAGATCAGAGACTGTATCAGTGAGGCTCAACTGATCATCACGATCGCGCCGGGCAAGACTCTCGCATGGCTTGAAGAGCAGTTTGGAAAGCTGGTGAAGATCGTGCGCACCATGCCGAACACGCCGGCGCTCGTGGGCGAGGGCATGACTGCGGCGTGCGCGAACCGGTATGTGACAGACCGCGAGAAAGAGTATGCGCTGAGGATCCTCGGCTCTTTTGGAAAGGTCGAGACTGTGCCGGAGCATCTGATCGACGCCGTTGTCGCAGTGAGCGGAAGTTCGCCGGCCTATGTGTTCATGCTCATAGAAGCCATGGCGGACGCGGCTGTGTCCGGAGGGATGCCAAGGCCTCAGGCATATCAGTTCGCAGCGCAGGCAGTCTTCGGAAGTGCAAAGATGGTGATGGAGACAGGAAAACATCCCGGCGAACTCAAAGACATGGTATGCTCTCCTGCGGGGACTACGATCGAAGCAGTCAGAGTCCTGGAAGAGAGGGGATTTAGAAGCGCTGTGATCGAGGCGATGAAAGCCTGCGCAGACGTGTCTGCAAATATGTAAGAATCAGGCGGGGATACGCCTGAATGTGGAAAGGAATGGTCATATATGAACAGAACAGAAAATATTTTTGATATCGGGATCATCGGCGGGGGAACCGCCGGAATGACGGCTGCGATCTACGGACAGCGCGCCGGGAAGCAGACGGTGATCGTCGAGGGAAGTACATTCGGCGGGCAGATCACTTCTTCGCCGAACGTGGAAAATTATCCGGGCATCGCAAGTGTGAGCGGCAGTGAATTCTCCATGAACCTTCTCGATCAGGCGACAAAGCTTGGCGCGGAGACTGTCATGGATCAGGTGACGGGGCTACGTGACGAGGACGGTGTTAAAGTGATCGAGACCGCCGGAAAAGAATATCCGTGCAAAAGCATCATACTTGCTACCGGTGTGACGCACCGCCATCTCGGCGTGCCCAACGAAGAGCGACTGACAGGAGCGGGGGTATCCTACTGCGCTACATGTGACGGCATGTTCTTCCGGGGAAAGGACGTGGCCGTTGTCGGCGGAGGGAGCACGGCCCTGCAGGATGCGGAATTTCTGTCAAATTACTGCAATAAAGTGTATCTCATCCACCGCAGGGATGAATTCCGTGGAGAGGACAGCATCGTCAGACGGCTTGAGGGCAAAGACAACGTAGAGTTCGTCCTCAGCACAACAGTGAAAGAGATCATCGGAAATACCGCGGTCGAGCGGCTGATTCTGAACAATAAAAAGACAGGAAAAGAATATAAACTGGAAGTGTCCGGCGTGTTCATCGCTGTGGGGCAGATCCCCCAGAACGAAAAATTTGCCGACACTGTAAAACTGGATGAAAGCGGATTCATCCTCGCAGCCGAGGATTGCGTCACCTCTCATCCGGGTATCTTCGCAGCGGGCGACTGCCGGACGAAAGAAGTAAGACAACTCACGACAGCAGCCGCCGACGGGGCTGTGGCAGCACTGGCGGCGTGCAAATATATAGCGGAATAAATTCGTGTTTGCCGGATTGAATACCGATGATACAAGGTATGAAAACGGAAAGAGAGAGACTCTGAAATACTTCTTTGAGAGGGCTGGTATGTGATTCGGGCTCCGCTCCATAATCTGAGAAAAATTAAAGGATCTGTAATCTGATGTTAATCTGCGAAAGGATTGTTTGAGCCAAAGGCGAGTGATCCATTTTGCAGCTTTGCTTTTCATCAGATTACAGATCCTTTAATTTTTCAAATTCATATATTTAAGCATGGATTTGGTGCAATATTTGCTTATTTCCACTGCCTTTACGTCGAACTATAATATAGAACCTATCATTATAAATTCTCAACTAAACAAGGAGGAAAATTTTATGAAAGAAACCAAAAAATTTAAAAATGCAGGTGTTATAGGGGCATGTTTCTTGTTTTTGCTTTTGATCTTTGTATTGCCGGCAAATGTGGAAGCAAAAAGTATTTATGCTGATGAAATCGAACCCAATGATACGCGTATGCAAGCCCAGGAAATTCAAGAAAATAAATCAACTCCCGAAGGCTTTTATAATACAGAATTGAGCGGTACATATCAAGTGAATGGAACAACCAGTTCTGTTGATGAAGACTGGTTTAAAGTTTATCTGACAAAGGGAAAGAAATATTTTACTTGCGGAGAAAAGGCGTTTGAATACCGTATTGAAGATGTACAGGGAAATTTAATTACAAAGAAAGTTTACGATACGACAGAACGGATATTTAGTTTTGAAATACCACAAAGTGATACATATTATGTTCAAATTAAGGGAACAAAAGTGGACCAAACAAAATACTTTTTCTACGTAGGTGGTCCTGTGTGGGGGGTCGATTCTATTGAGATACCGTGTATTCCATCAGTGATAAATATGACAGGGGGAACCAAAACCGGTATTTTTGATGCAACTAATTTAAACATACCAGACGATGCTGTTGTCTCTAATCTTGCTGTTTATAATCTGAGGACTACGTCTGTGAAAAGTATTGTCATTACAAATAGAAAGACTGGTAATGATATAACTATGTTGCCATACATCTGGACAAAAGACGGCTTGGAAACCCAGCATTTGCCGGCTGCAACTATGTGGACAGCCGAGTTTGGATATCATAAGACAACATCTTTTAATCCTGTCTTGAAAATGTATTATTTGTATCCTAAATATCAATAACTAGGAGGTGCAGTATGAGTACGGACATTAGAATGGCCAGCAGGATTGCCAATTATCAAAAGATGAGATCTTATTTGGAGCCTCTTTATTCAGAAAGTAGAGATACTAAGTCGGTGAGACAGGACAGAGACAGTCTGGTGCTTACTAAAAACCTGTTTAAAAAGCAGTCTGGAATGATCTCAGAGGAATTTCTGGACATTATTAATTTTGATTTTACGTCTGTAAGGCAATATCCTGACCAGGGAATATTTGTAATAGGCAGAACTATCTTTTCAAGCGGACAGATTCCTGACGTGTCACCGGACAGGTTCAATGAAGTAAAAGCCGTGAACAATGTCCTGACTTTCAAGAGCGGGGAATATTATAAATTTACCGATTCATATGGGAAAGTGTACAAAATGGCATGTGTCACCAATTCCATGGCGCCTGTTTACTCAGACTCTCTGAAAGGAAAGGTCGATTCGGAAAGTGGAAGATGCGGATGGTTTTGGGATATTATGGCTGAAAACGCTACATTTATCGGATTGTATTTTTCGGATGAGGAACAAAAAGAATACTTAAATGCTGCAGGCATTACAGAGGGATTTTTTACAGTCATAGTAGGGAACACTGCTCAGGAATATTTCTATTCAAATGGGAATTCCGGCATTGCCGTACTCAAAGGGATCTATGACACCCAATACAATGCTATCAAAAACGAAGGAAGAATCTTCGATTATTGTGAGCCAGGTACTGTGATCAAAGTTGATGGGGAAGAATATGTGCTGAACGAAGACCATACCCTTGATATCCCATATGGGGCCGATATTTTTAAGATTGAATATCCGCCGAGCAATTATACGATATAAATTCTGTAATCGTCAGTCACTCCGGTAATTCCGGAATTGAAAGGAATACGGTTGGTTAAGCGTAAAAAACGATCGTATACAGCCGATATGATGCACCTTTCGGACAGTCGGGATTGTAATGCGGCCGGTGACTGTGGAAAAAGGTTAGATAAACTTTACCCCTGCAATATAGCGTTGATCAGCCGGATGGATTTGTCTGAGCATTGCGAGTTGTCCGTCCGGCTGATCGCTTTTAGCTATATTGCAGGGGTATTAGTTTTTCTTCCTTTTGTAACCGGAGCCGGAAGCATTACAATCCCGACTGCTCCGAATATATGCGTCATTCCACTGTATTCGCCTGGTTTTCGGACGATTTATCTGAGGAAAGTCTCCCCCACAAACACGAATTTAATCCTGATACATCTTCATTCCCATCCACTGTTTCATGTGATCGACCATCTTTGCATCGGGCTCGATATAGATGCACACATTTTTCTGATCCATGGGGATCATGATGGCGTATGGTCTGCCGGACGGATTGCCGGAACTGTAGTCATAGACTTTGTCGGGCCTGTAGGAGTTGAGGCGGGGCGATCCTTTCGGCGCGATGATCTCAGCAGCCTGTATATCCAGCGCTCTCAGCCGTTTGCGCTTTGCCTTGTTATAGATCGCATCGATCTGGAGGTCGTGGTTCAGGATGATATATTCGTACTCCACATTGAGTTTTGGGAATATGAAATAATATGCGACGATTGCCAGGATAACTGCGATCATAAATGACAGAAAGCCGATAAAAGGCATACCCAGCACTGCGACTGCGGCGATCAGGATGACGATGAGTATCCTGAGAGGCAGATCGTAAGGTTTCGGCCTGCGGGAGATAAGCTGTTCATATAATGCATCGTTCATAGTCTAAGGATTCCTTTCTGTTTGTAAATAGTTCAGCACCATAATCGCGATCTTGAACGTCATGGCGTCCTCGAAAAGACGGATATCCAGCCCGGTTCTCTTTTCAATCTGCTCCAGACGGTAGATCAGAGTGTTGCGGTGCATATGGAGCTGCCTTGACGTCTCTGCGATATTGAGATTATTCTGAAAAAAGCGGCTGACCGTCCCAAGCGTATCCTCATCGAACGAGTCCGGTATGTCGGGGCCGAATATCTCTTTCAGAAAGTTCTCGCACAGTGAGACCGGAAGCTGATAGATCAGGCGTCCGATTCCAAGTTCATTGTACGGAAAGACAGTCTGGTCTGAATAAAAGAGCTTACCGACTTTGAGGGCAAGGCCTGTTTCCCGGAAAGCCTCCGGCAGATCCGTGAGACTGTCGATGACGAAACTGTATGCCGCCTGTACCCGGGTGAGCGCCTCGGTATTCAGCGTATCCACAATCGTCCTTGCAATACGCCTGCTGTCCCCGGATGTTTCTCCCGGGCGGAGAGGACGCAAAACGGCGGTCATATTGTCCGATATGGGGACGAGATAAGTCTTCGTCTGTGCCGGGAAAAGATTTTTGAGTATTTCGTCCACGGCTTCGTCCATATTTCTGGATTCGAGAAGATACAGGACGCGCGGATCGCCGGCGCTGATATGGAGACGGGCCGCGCGCTCATGGATATCATAGGCGGGGATGCCGCCTGTCATGAGTCCGTGGAGAAAATCCGTCTTGTTATATTTCTCCTTGTAGGCAGCGCACAGACAACGGATCTGAGTGAGAGTGCTCTCAATATCTTCTTTGCCGGCGCCGTCCGCCACTTCGAGCGCAACGCCTGTGATTCGCTTCAATTCCGAGAGTGCTTTTGTCAGTTCCTGTGAGTGCTCCATTGTTCTTTCTTCTCCGTGCCTGCCAGAATAAAAGGCTGCACTCGTTATCCAAGTGCAGCCCCTCATATTATGATAGATAAGCGGTAAGCTTGCCGGTCGGGCTGACCAGCGGTGAATAGCATCTTTGCTGCCGCTCAGCTGCTATCCCAATTTTAAAGCATTAGTTTGTAATCGTCAACTCTGTCTCTTTGTCAAATACGTGGATCTTCTCCATGTCGAGTGCGAATACAGCTTTGTCGCCTGTTCTAAGAGTAGTACGCGGATTTACACGCGCCGTCATCTGTGTCCCCTCTACGTCGAAGTACAGGAATACCTCGGCTCCGAGCAGCTCGTAAACTTTGATCGTAGATGTGATCACGCTGTCCGGTGAGTTGCTGATGAACGCCTCTGAATCATGTACATCCTCAGGACGGATGCCGAGTACGACTGTTTTCCCGTCGTATCCGCCGTCGATGAGCGCTTTTTTCTTGGAAGCCGGTACTTTCAGTTCGTGCTCGCCGACTTTCAGCGTAACGTCTTCGCCTTTTATCTTGCATACAGCGTCCATAAAGTTCATCTGCGGGGATCCGATGAATCCTGCAACGAACAGGTTACAGGGTGTATTGTAAAGATTCTGAGGTGTATCTACCTGCTGAACGACACCGTCTTTCATAACGACGATCCTTGTTCCAAGTGTCATAGCCTCTGTCTGGTCGTGCGTTACGTAGATGATCGTAGCGCCAAGGTTCTCATGAAGCTTGGAGATCTCGATACGCATCTGGACTCTCAGCTTGGCGTCCAGGTTGGAGAGAGGCTCGTCCATGAGGAATACCTTGGGATTACGTACGATCGCACGTCCCATAGCGACACGCTGTCTCTGACCGCCGGAAAGAGCTTTCGGCTTGCGGTCGAGCAGTTTCTCAAGATCAAGGATCCTGGCCGCCTCGCGGACTTTCTTGTCGATCTCGTCTTTCGGAACTTTACGAAGTTTCAGACCGAACGCCATGTTGTCATATACCGTCATGTGCGGATACAGAGCGTAGTTCTGGAATACCATCGCGATATCACGGTCTTTCGGCTCTACATCGTTCATAACCTTTCCGTCGATCTTCAGCGTACCGCCGGAGATATCCTCCAGACCTGCGATCATACGGAGCGTTGTAGATTTACCACATCCGGAAGGTCCTACGAAGATGATAAATTCTTTGTCTTCGATCTCAAGATTGAAGTCCTTAACTGCGTGGAATCCGTTCGGGTAGATTTTCTGAATGCCCTCAAGTGATAAGCTTGCCATTTTATGTAGCCTCCTTAAAAATGATTGTTCTCATTGGATCTGAAATTAGTATAATCCCGAGGCCGGGATCGGACAATGTCACGAGTGACTAAAAAAAAGAAAAAATAATGTACATTTCGACCATATTGCTTCTTGTACACCGACGATGCATATGTGATATAATGGCAGTGCTGCGGCACAAAAGAAAGAAAGGCGTGTGATCTGAAATTGAAGAAGATACTGGAATATTTTACGGTAGACGGAGCTGTCGGCGGCAGCCAGGAGTGGTTCAGGAATGTCGTTATGTATATTGGCGGATGCGCGGCGGCAACGGCATGCGACTGCTGCATTTATCTTGCTCTGCGCATGGGGATGGTTCATCTCTATCCGCATGATATACAGGCGCTCAGCAGAAGAGACTATGTGGACTTCTCGATGAAGATGAAGCCGTACCTGAAGCCCAGGGTAAATGGAGTGAACAGGCTGTATATGTTCACTGACGGATTCGGCGCTTATCTGCGGGATGCAGGGGAGAGCAACATCCGAATGGAAGAACTGCCGGGACAAGAACCCTGTGAGCAGGCGGCAGCTTTTATCCGAAGACATATCGACGACGGATATCCCGTGCCTTATCTGATGCTCAGGCACAAAAAGTCGTATTACAAAGACTTTATATGGCACTGGTTCCTCTGCTACGGATACGAGGAAAGGACAGACGGTATGTGGATTACGGTCGCGACTTACGGACGTTCGTACACATTTTCGCTCCGGGATATGTGGGATACGGGGTACGCTGAAAAAGGAGGGCTCATCGGATTTCATAATACCGGAGATTGACGGAGCGAAAAAGAGCGGGTACAATATAGAGGCTGCATTTATGCAGAGAAAGAGAGGAAAAATCATTATGACACATCCGATTATAACATTTGAGATGGAAAACGGCGATATCATGAAAGCGGAACTCTATCCCGAGATCGCGCCGAACACTGTGAGAAATTTTATTTCACTGGTCAATAAAGGCTTCTATGACGGGCTGATCTTTCACCGTGTCATCCGCGGTTTTATGATCCAGGGCGGCTGTCCTGACGGGACCGGAATGGGCGGCCCGGGATATTCGATCAAAGGAGAATTCTCTCAGAACGGGTTTGAGAACGATCTGGCGCACGATCCGGGCGTACTCTCTATGGCCCGCGCGATGGATCCGGACTCCGCAGGAAGCCAGTTCTTTATCATGCATGAGAAGTCCCCGCATCTTGACGGCGCATACGCTGCGTTTGGCAAGATAACAGAGGGGATGGACGCAGTCAACAGGATCGCGGAGACGGCCACTGATTACAGCGACCGTCCGCTTGAACCGCAGAAGATAAAGAAAGTTACGGCAGAACTCTTCGGAGAGGATTACGGCGAGCCGGAGGCTGTGTGAGAGAACATGCCGGTCTGAGGTACTGCCGGATAACATACTCCATGATATAGTCGTCCATGATAAAGCCTCCGCCGATATCGGCCTCCTGTGCGCCGACAGTCTCAAATCCCAGATGGCGGTATACGCCGAGGCTGTTGTCATTGTGCTTGTTGCAGGTAAGCCAGATGGCGGAATACCCGCGCTCCCAGCAGAGCGATCTCAGAAAATCGAATGTCTGTGTCGCCAGATGGCGGCCCCGACATTCTTTCTTTATATAGAGCTTGCTCAGGAAAAGACGTCCGTCCTCCTCTGGATGTATGCCTGTGTATCCGCAGAACATATCTTTGTCGAATAGCTGGTAATATTCGTATCCCCCGGCAGTCTGCTCTTTGAGAGCGGGATAGGACTGGAATTTCTCCACCATGTAATCGACCTGTTTTTTTCCGATGATGGGGGTGAAATGCTCGTTCCAGATGATCTCTGCCAGCTCTGCGACCTGACGGATCTGCCCGTCCAGGAGAGCTCTTTTTACGTGGAATTCTGTTCCGTGTTTTATGTTTGTATCAGTCATGGCTTTTCAAAGACTCCTTTCACTTGACGGCGGCGCGGGTGTTCCACACAGCAGCGCCAGATTAAGCATAGCACTGTTTCCGGCTAATGTATACATTAATAAATTTTTTATATTTTTAACAGAATTATTAGCACTCACCGTAAAAGAGTGCTGATTTTCTATTGACTTTTAAAATCCTGTGTACTAGAATGTCTTTTGGATGATGAGATAGAAAAAATATTCATATATAAGGAGTGTGCAGAGCAATGGAATTAAAGAAAGGAAACTTATCGATCGACAGCGAGAATATATTTCCTATTATCAAAAAATGGGTATATTCTGACCATGACATTTTCGTCCGAGAGATGATCTCAAACGGATGCGACGCAATCACAAAACTTAAAAAACTGGATATGATGGGAGAGTATGAACTCCCGGAAGATTACAGGCCGAAGATCGAAGTCATCGTCAACCCGGAAGAGAAGACGATGAAGTTCATCGACAACGGACTTGGGATGACTGCGGAAGAAGTAGAAGAGTATATCACACAGATCGCTTTTTCCGGCGCCACGCAGTTCCTTGAGAAATATAAGGACAAGACGACAGAGGACGATATGATCGGACACTTTGGTCTTGGATTCTATTCTGCGTTCATGGTAGCCGACGAAGTCCAGATCGATACACTCTCCTATAAGGAGGGCGCGGCTCCCGTACACTGGGCGAGCCAGGGCGGCACGGAGTATGAGATGCAGGACGGGAGCAAGACGACCGTCGGTTCCGAGATCACACTGTTCCTCAACGAGGACAGCCTGGAGTTTGCAAATGAATACCGCGCAAGAGAAGTGTTGGAGAAATACTGCTCATTCATGCCGGTAGAGATTTTCCTGTCTAAAGCAAACGCAGAGCCGGAATATGAGACGATAGATGAAGAAGATCTGCTGGATACCGACGAGGTAGTCGAGCATATCGAAGAGGAGAAGAAAGAAGGAGAAGAGGGCGAGCCGAAGAAGAAAGTTAAGATCGTGAAACGCCCGGTATCCATAAGTGATACACATCCGCTGTGGGGCAAGAACCCGAGCGAGTGTACAAAAGACGAGTATATTGCATTTTACCGCAAGGTATTTATGGATTACAAAGAGCCTCTGTTCTGGATCCACCTGAACATGGACTACCCGTTTAATTTAAAGGGTATCCTGTATTTCCCGAAGATCAATACAGAGTATGAGTCCATTGAAG
>CALWAR010000086.1 GCA_944375765.1 uncultured Mediterraneibacter sp.
CAGAAAATCATGATCATCTCGGACGACAACGTATTTCCTCTATATGGGCAGCAGGTGACAGACTCTCTGAAAGATTACGAGTGTCATTCCCTCGTCCTCCCGCACGGCGAGCCGACCAAGAATTTTCAGTCTTTACCGAAAATTTATACAGCCATGCTGGATGACAAGCTAAAGAGAAGCGACCTTGTCATCGCACTTGGCGGCGGTGTGATCGGTGATCTTGCAGGATTTGCCGCTGCAAGTTATCTGCGGGGTATTAAGCTGGTGCAGATTCCGACCTCCCTGCTGGCTCAGGTGGATTCTTCCGTGGGCGGCAAGGTGGCAGTAGATCTGCCGCAGGGCAAAAACCTTGTCGGAGCATTTTATCAGCCGAAGATGGTGCTCATTGATCCGGATGTCCTCAATACTCTTCCGGAACATTTCATAAAGGACGGAATGGGAGAAGTCATCAAATACGGCTGTATCAAGGATTCCGGCCTTTTTGAGAAGCTCTGTGCGCACAGTTCTTTTGAAGACCTGAGTCCTGAGCTTCCGGAAATCATTGCCCGCTGTGTTGACATTAAAAGAATTGTGGTAGAAGCAGACCAGTTTGATACCGGAGAGCGCATGCTCTTAAACTTCGGGCATACACTGGCGCACACGATCGAACAGTACTACAACTATGAGCGTGAAAGCCATGGGGAAGCTGTGGGGATCGGTATGTATCAGATCACCTTGATGGCTGAGGAGAAAGGCCTTACCGCTTCCGGGTGTGCGGTTCAGATAAAGAAAGCGCTCGAAATATACGGACTGCCGTCTTCCTGCGGGCTGCCGGTTGCCGACCTGACAAAAGCGATCACACTTGATAAGAAAAATCTGAACGGGAATCTGAATGTGGTTCTCTTAAAAGAAATCGGCGACAGCTATGTATATCCGACGGATGTCTCTTTCTTCAAGAAAGATGGGACGATATGATCATCGCCCCGTCTTTTCTATCACTGTTTTATCTGTTTTCAGCTTTTTCTCTCATACCTTTATATACTTTCTCCGCGGTCATCGGAAGTTCTCTGATCGTCACTCCCACCGCATTCTGAATCGCATTGGCGATAGCCGGCGATGGTGTGTTGATAACGATCTCACCGATAGACTTGGCGCCAAACGGACCTGTCGGCTCGTAGCTGCTCTCGAATTCCACCCGGATATTTCCCACGTCAAGCCGGCTGGGGATCTTGTACTGCATAAAGGAATTGCTGTAATTCTTTCCTTTCGGGCTGTACACTATATCTTCAAAGAGTGCCATGCCGATTCCCTGAGCAATACCGCCTTCGGTCTGTACCCTGGCAAGGCTCGGATTCACTACAGTTCCACAGTCCACTACTGCCGCATAATCGACCATCTCGACCACACCGGTTTCTTTGTCGATCTCCACCTCGGCAATACCTGCCATAAACGGCGGCGGAGATGTCGGGGAGGAAAATGCTTCGCTTGCAGAAAGCGCCTCATTGTTAAATCACATTACGCGGTTTCCGATTTCTTTTCTTGTGATCGACTCTCCTGTTTTTAAATTGATCACTTCTGCCCCGTTGAATTCAACATCATCAACAGAACATCCGAGATACTCTGCGCCTCTCTCACATATTTTCCCGACCAGCGCCTCACATGTCCTGACGACCGCCATACCGGTCACATAGGTTGTACTCGACGCATAGGAACCGCAGTCATAAGGTGAGGTATCCGTATCCACTCCATGGACGATAATATCCTCCATATCACAGGCGAGACACTCCGCAGCCATCTGTGAGAGAATCGTATCACAGCCTGTCCCCATGTCGGTCGCCCCGATCATCAGACTGTAGAAGCCGTCGTCATTTACCTTGATCGCAACAGAGCCCGTATCCACGTTTGAGATTCCGGAGCCCTGCATTGCCATAGCCACTCCTACTCCCCGTACTTTTCCGTTGCCCATATCACGGCACGGATATTTTTCATCCCAACCGATCATTTCTTTCGCGCGGGCAAGACACCGGTCAAGAGCACAGCTCTCTGCCGTCTCTCCATAGTAGGCCGGCATCACATCTCCCTCGCGCACCATATTCATCTCTCTTAAGACTGTCGGATCCATGTCCAGAATCTTTGCCAGCTCATTGACCGCTGATTCCACGGCAAAGAGTCCCTGTGTTGCGCCGTATCCCCTGTATGCGCCGGAGGACATGACATTTGTATACACCACATCGTAAGTAAAGCGGAACGCTTCCGCTTTTCCATAAAGCGGGATGGACTTGTGTCCGGAAAGTCCCACTGTCGTCGGCCCATGCTCCCCGAACGCGCCTGTATTGGATAATGTGTAGAGATCGATTCCTCTGATATGCCCCTCTTTATCTGCTCCAAGGCGGACATGCATCTCCATCTCATGACGGGGAGAAGATGCTGTCAGAGATTCTTCCCTTGTGAAAATGATTTTTGCAGGTTTTCCTGTCTTCCATGTAACCAGTGCCGGGTACACTTCGGATACTGCTGTCTGCTTTGCCCCAAAGCCTCCTCCGATACGCGGTTTGATGACACGCACTTTGCTCTTCGGGATATCCAGTGCATTTGACAGAATTCGCCGCACATGGAACGGGACCTGCGTGGAGGACACCACATTCAGCCTGCCGTACGTATCCAGACAGGTATATGTGCGGAACGTCTCCATCATCGCCTGCTGGTTGGCCTTTGTATGATAAACTCTGTCCACTACATAGTCACAGTCTGCAAGAACTGCCTCGATATCTCCGCTCTCGCTCACACCTTGGGCGCAGAGATTTCTCTTGTTGTCAGCACCGACCGGACACAGACTTTTCCAGTTGTCCTCCGGATGGACAAGGATCGGATTGTCTTTCGCTGTTCTGAAATCAAGCACCGGTTCCAGTACCTCATACTTGATCCTGACCAGCTTCATGGCCTTTTTGACCGCTTCCTCCGAAGTTCCTGCCACAATGGCAGCCGCATCTCCCACGAAACGCATCCTCTGGTCAAGGATCAGACGGTCATACGGGCTTGCCTCCGGATATGTCTGGCCTGCCAGTGTAAATCTTTTGTCCGGGCAGTCCTTATATGTAAGAATACATTCGATCCCCGGCACTGCCTCGGCTCTTGCCGTATTGATATCTTTGATCAGGGCATGTGCGTGGGGGCTCCTTATGATCTTTACGATCAGACAGTCAGACGGCGCAAGGTCATTTGTATAGACTGCCTTACCGGTCACGAGTGCTTCTGCATCCACTTTCGGAACAGCCTGGTTCACCACCCGCATATCTTTCGATCCCTCTGTCATGTTCATGCCTGCGCCTCCTTTCCGGTCTTTTCTTTCTGTACAGTCATATATTTCTGAATAGCGCGGAGCTGGCTCATATATCCGGTACAGCGGCAGAGATTTCCCGCAAGATACTCCTTGATCTCTTCCAGATCCGGATCTTCAAGTTCTCTCTTCATCGCCAGTACATTCATAATAAATCCGGGGGAACAGAATCCGCACTGCTCGCCGCCTTCAGCCGCAAGGAACCTGCCGAACTCGGCAGCCTCTTCCTCCACGCCTTCCAGCGTAGTGACTTCGTGTCCGTCTATACCCGCTGCAAGTACAGAACAGGACAGCCTTGATTTTCCATCGATCCACACTGTGCAAAGGCCGCAGTTTGTTGTCTCGCATCCACATTTCACACTCTTGCACCCAAGATCTCTCAGCACGCCAAGGAGCACGGTGTCCGCTCCTACTTCGGCAGTTACCTGTTTCTTATTTAATGTAAACTGTATCTCCATCCTATCTTCCCTCCGCCAGAATCGAAGTCATCTCACGCCGGATCAGCACCTCTGCCAGATGCTGTCTGTATTCGGCGCTGCCGCGCATATTGGATCCATATGTAAATTCCGACGCCGCCTGTCTGGCATAATCAGCGATCATTTCCTCAGAGGCATCTGCAGGAATCTCCCACTGCTTTTCAAGGAGTGCCGCTTTCATCGGTCTTGCCCCCACGGAAAAATACCACGTCTCCTTGCCGTGTACCATTCCGGTCACGACAGAACAGGCGATCACCGGAAAGTCTGTCTTTGTCTGACGGATGGAATCATAACGGAACTTTCTCTTGCTTTTTCTCACAATAACCGATAAGAGAATATCCTTGTCCGGTTTCCGGTTCACGAACTCTGACAGGCGGATTGTTCCCCCATCATAGAGCTCCACAAAAGTATCCAGCGCAAGAAATGCAGTCAGCACGTCAGAGAAACCGAATCTGCCGTAAATACTTCCGCCGATCGTCGCCTGATTGCGGAACTGTACTCCGACAATGTGGCGCACACACTCAGCAATTCCATCTCCGCACAGATCTTTCAGCGCCTCGCACTGTTCAATCTGTCTTAAAGTACACATTGCACCGATCTTGATCACATTTCCTTCATCTTCAATCTGGTCAAGTCCCAGACCCGACAGATCAATGACTGTCTTAACCCGGGCATTTCCAAGACGCATCCACATCATGCCTCCCATCACCCGGCTGCTGCGCGCCTGATTCAGCTCATATGCCTCCTCCAGCGACTTGGGTTTCACATAATTACCGATCGTAATCACAACGGCTCTCCTTTCCCTTTCTGACATCTGCGAATGAATCACTCTACGTATAAACGCGAAAAAAGTAACAGTTCAGCCGCGCCATTCGTAAAACCGCACTTCGTGCTTATTGCGGCTGCCGCCGCTGTTTTACTCATTAACGGGCGCTCATCTCATGGAACCGCCCACTCGAAAAATCATACAGGCATGATTTTCTCTCCCGGACGGTTCCATGGCTGAACTGTTACGTAAAAAAAGTGCAAATGAAAATTTTATCATCTACACCTGAATCTTTTGTATTCTATCATGAAGCCGGTGAATTGTCAAAGGACAAACCGCAAAACAGTTGACAGTATGTCCGACGGGTGTTATGATTTTTTTAAGTAATGAAACGTAGGATAGAGGTCGCATTTTTCATGAGTATGATGACGGATGTATCAGGAGCATAAGAAATCATCAAAAAGGGAAAGATGCCGAAAGGATAAGGAGCCTGAGGCCTTGTTCTTGGGCATACCGCAAACAGTGGTATGACTGTCATCGCAGGATGGAGAGCTATCTGATTATACGATAAAGTATATTCCGGGACGGCGCATCTTGCCGTTTCTTTTATTGTTGAGCACTTTATAGACATCAGCATACCATATTATTAAAAAGGAGGAAAAAAGAATGGCAATTTTTAAAGGTGCAGGTGTAGCAATCGTTACTCCAATGAAAGAGGATCTGGAGATTAACTATGATAAACTGGATGAAATAATCGAGGAACAGATCGCCGGCGGCACGGACGCCATCATCATCTGCGGTACTACAGGCGAATCTGCAACCATGACTGAGGCAGAGCACAGTGAAGCGATCCGCTTTACGGTCGAGAGAGTAAATCACAGGATCCCTGTTATCGCAGGAACAGGCTCAAACTCCACCAGAACAGCGATCGAGCTTTCCAAAGAAGCCGAAAATGACGGGGCCGACGGACTTCTTCTTGTAACACCGTATTACAATAAGGCCACACAGAACGGACTGATCTCACACTATACTCAGATATGCAGTGAGGTGGATATTCCGGCGATCCTCTACAATGTTCCGAGCCGTACCGGATGTTCCATCCAGCCCCTGACTCTGGCGACACTCGTAAAAAACGTAGACAACATTGTCGGTGTGAAAGAAGCTTCCGGCAATATCGGAACCGTGGCAGAGATCATGTACCTTTGCGACGGAAATATCGACCTGTACTCCGGTAACGACGATCAGGTCGTGCCGCTCCTGTCCCTTGGGGGAATCGGCGTGATCTCCGTACTCTCAAACGTAGCTCCGACTTATGTACACGACATGGTCTATAAATACCTGTCCGGCGATGTTGCAGGCAGCGCAAAGATGCAGTTAGACGCGATCCCGCTGATCAACGCACTCTTCTGTGAAGTCAACCCGATCCCGGTAAAGGCCGCGATGAACATGATGGGCAGGGAAGTCGGCACGCTGAGAGCACCGCTGACAGAGATGGAAGACGCACACAAAGAAGTGTTAAGAAAGGCAATGGCAGAATTCGGACTGCTGTAAAATGTGAAAAACTGTGAACGGGGACGTAGTAAACTCAGCTTTTGCCACGTCCCCATTTCCATTTTGGCCTGTCCCCTTTTGCTATTGCCGTTTCTTTCCGTAATTGATCAGCCCCACAACTCCCGGACCTGCGTGGGTTCCGATGCTCGGGCTGACGTCATTAATGATAACATTCGTAAATCCCAGCTCTTTTACCATATCAGCCACAGCTTTTGCATCCTCTATACAGTCGCCGTGAAGAACTGCCACTATCCTGTCCTTTCCATAGGAATTCAGATCCAGCGACTCCTCCAGTCTGGATACCAGCGTCCTGAGAGATTTCTTGCGTCCTCTGACTGTTCCGTCCGACTTCAGCTCACCGGTGGACGTCACTGTCAGGATCGGCTTGATATTCACAAGGCTTCCCACAACTGCCGTCGTCTTGGACACACGACCGCCGCGCTGCAGATGATACAGGTCGTTTACGGTGAAAGACACATTTACATGGTCTCTCTCTTCCATCAGGACGTCATAGACTTCCTCCATGCTCTTTCCTTCTTTCCAGAGCTCTGCCGCCCGGTAGACGGACACACCTTCCCCGAGAGATGCATTCAGAGAATCGAATACCATGATCTTCCGGTCCGGATAATCCTCCAGCAGCTCGTTTGCCGTCATAATGACATTGTTGCAGCTTCCGCTCAATGCACTGGAAAATGCAATATGGAGTATGTTTTTTCCTTCTTTTAAAATCTTTTCAAACTTGTCCCTGATCACTGCAGGATTGTTTGCCTGAGACTTAGGCAGTTCACCTTTTCTCATTGTCTCATAAAATTCATGAGGCGGCATATTCAGCTCGTCGCCGTATACCGTATCCCCGAATGAATAATACTGCGGAATGATCGTAAGATTATTTTCTTTGATAAATTCCGGCAGCACGTCGGAATTGGAATCTGTTGTTATAACATAATCTGACATCGCTTTATCCTCCTTATACGAATGTAGATATTTTAACATCATTTTCGCACTTTTTAAAGCACATTGGCGCATCATTTTATAGCCCGGGGATCAGTTTCCCATCAGATATTCTTCCAGACAGATCCCGTTTTCGTACATTTCTGCCGCCGCTTCTTTTCCAACATACCGATAGTGCCATGGTTCATAGATAATACCGGTAATATCGCTTTTCCCCGCGGGATAGCGAAGGATAAATCCGTACTTCCAGCTGTTTTCCATCAGCCACTGCTGTACCGGGGTATTTTCCTGCTGTGTGTCAAGCTGCTGGTATCCCGTATCGACAATATCAAGAGCCAGACCCATCTGATGTTCACTCGTTCCGGGCAAAGCCACTGTCTTTGCCGCCTCGGTCTTTGCTTCATTTTCAGGACGTCCTTCCCGGATCAGACGCATTTTTTTATCTTCAAACAGAGCTTTCTGCTTCTCCACTGTCCGATAGGACGCACAGATCAGAGGGTCAAGCCCTGATGCCCGACAGTCATCCATCATCTGCTGAAGATCCGGATAGCATCTGGAGTCCACTGCCTGTCCGTTTCTTAGATAAGTCAGTTCCGGTTCGTAATTCTCCGGTATCGGATTCCACGGATTTACAAGAAGCAGATTCCACTCCTGTTCCTGATCCCATTTCATCTGATGTGCCTGATCCGCCTCTTCCCCTGTTCCGGCTGCTACAACTTCCCGACTTCCTGCTGCTTTTCCCGTTATACCTCCGATCCCTTCGAAGATGGTTCCCCGTCCGCACAAAATCAGAATCAATACCGCTCCCATCACTGCCAATGGAAGTCCGGCAGACGACCGGCGCCGTCTTCGTTTTGATCTTCTCTTTCTTTTTCTGCTCTCCTGCTGCTTTCTGTATGACATAAAGATTCACCTCATCGGTTTTTATTATGTCACTATCTTAGCCGCCCATCCCCTCAAAGAAGCATGATTCCGGCATCAAAACAGCCTCATCCGTCTGAACATTATATAAAATGTCAGTTCCAGGAATACCACGTTCCCGTCTGGTCACATTTCAGATCCAACACGATCGCATCTCCGTTTTCATCCTCAAAGTACATACGTACAAAATACGGTTCACCTTCAATATAGGATTCCGTTTTTACATGCCGAAATCCATAATATTCCTCACAGAAATCCCTCATTTCCAGACCTCGTGCCTGCAGATCTCTCTGAATTGCTCCAACGCTCTCCTCCTGACTTCCACTCTCTTCTGTCCCCGGATAGCTCCGGCTTCGGGTAAACGCAAAAGAAAGCAGTTTACCGCTCCGGTCATCGATCAGCATGTCGAGAGTAGCGTCTGTCTCCAGGTCATTGACAGAACAGTTCCATAAAATCCCCATCTGTACGTTATCATCAGAACGTCTTTGACCTGAAACATCCGACGTGTTTCCCTCCGCATCGCCTGTTGATGCAGCATTATCCATATCGGCATATCCAAAGGCAGCATCTGAAAGCATTTCTCCTCTGACAGCTATAAACGGATGTACAGAAATATCTCCATACCGGATCTTATCCAGCACTTTGTACTCTGACAGACGGCTTATTATATAAGCGACGGTTGTTTCTATTTCACTTTCATCCCTTTCGTCTCCGCGGTTCAGATATACTTCATTTGCATAAGAATTCGCCAGTTTTAGCATATCCGGCAGTTTTGCATTGGCCGCAGAAGGTATTTTTTCTATGGCAAATATCTCTGTCTGTACCGTCAGGTTCTGATCCGCCGCCCTCCCTGCAAGATCCGGCATGAAAAACCCGGCGATCAGAGAAGCCGCAGTTATAAAGAACGTCGCTGCTGCCATACCTGTTTTAGTTTTCATAACGCCCTCCTCTTAACTCAGCGCACACTCTTGTTCCTCCACCCCTGCGTTTTTTAAAGGAGAGCGCGCCTCCATGCATTTCCACGATCTTTGCGCATAAAGTCAGCCCCAGGCCGGCGCCTCCCTGTTTTCTCGATCTCGACTTGTCAACCCGGTAAAACGCTTCTGTCAGATGCGCTCTTGCTTCTGTCGGGATCCCTGGGCCGTCATCCTCCACACAGAGTATGCAGCCTTTATCCGTCATTCTGACCGATACCCATATATGCCCTTCTTCCCCGACAGCCTTAGCCGCATTATCCATCAGATTGACGATCAGAGAACGGAACAGATCCGGCTCAAGCAGGCATTTTCCTTTTTCATACTTTCCTTTCAAAGTAATCTTTTTCTTCTCGCAGATCGGTCTGAAATGCTTTGCTGCATCCCCTGTAATACGGCCCGGACTTTGCATGGACATTTGGATTTCTGTCTGTTCTGCCACATAGATATCCAAAAGTTTCATGGACAAACGTTCCAGCCGTTTTCCTTCAGAGAAAATATAGTCAGCCGCATCACGTCTTTCCTCCTCCGTAAGATCCTGACTGCGGAGCAGATCTGCATATCCGATCACTGCAGTCATGGGCGTTTTCATCTCATGAGTAAAACTTCCCACAAACCGTTCCTGCCGTTCCACAGCATGCTCAAGTTCCCGGACATCGTTCTCGATCCGCTCTGCCATCCGGTCAAAATCCTTTGAAAGACTTCCGACTTCATCACCGGAACGGATCGCTGACCGGAATGAGAGATTCCCCCCTGCGATCTCTCTGGCCCCCTTTGCAAGTCCGGCCAGAGGGCGGGTCAGTATAAATGCCGTTCCATAAGAAAAAAATGCACATAGGATCATAGCGATCACAAAGATGATCCTGTAGGATTTCTGCTGATATTCTCGATTTTCATAAAGAGCTGAAATATCATGTCCTGCATCTAAATACAGCGTATGATCTCCAACCAAAAAGCCGCCTGAAACTCTGATATATCTGCTGCCGCCATCTGTCCGAAAAAATGTGACCACACAGGAGTCTTCCTCTCCCTTTCTCTCTGCCTGCGCCAGATATTCTGCAGCCTTTCCCTGACTATACAGAACTTCATCACTTTCGACAAGGGAGACAGAATCCCAGTAATTTCCTCTCTGCCCGGCTATCTGCCGGAGAGTATCCCGTATATCCTCTGCTCCTGAGAATATCCCCATTTCTCCTGACGTCTGCAGTGTATACATGAGAAGTCTGTATGAGTTTTCTGCAGTGTTTTTTTCCTGCTCCAGCCCGTTTTGAAATGATATGTGGATCAGGGCGCTGCTTCCGACTCCAAAAATTATACTCACAAGGCACAACATACAGACCATGATCTTGATCCTGAACTTCATTCGTTCACCTCCAGCCTGTATCCGACCTTGTTTACAGCTTTCAGTTCATGACTCCACTCCACTTTTTTCCGCAGCCGCTGCACAAGCAGATCCACTGCTTTGCTTCCGTATTCAAGCTCTCCTCCCCACACTCTTTCGTAAATAGTTTCTCTGTAAAGTGCAGTGTTAGGATTTCTTGCGAACAAAAGAAGAAGGTCATATTCCTTTTTCGTCAGAGGAATCTCTTTTCCTTTTCTTGTTACCTGCATGGATCTCAGATCAATATGTACCCCGCATACATCCATCGCCTCATCCGTGAGTCTGAAACGCCGCAGCACCACATCTATCCGGGCCAGAAGTTCAATAATCTCAAAAGGCTTCACGATGTAATCCTCGGCCCCCATACGCAGTCCTTTTACACGGTCGTTTACAGAATCTTTTGCCGTTATAAAAATCACCGGTATCTCCATTGGACGGATATATTCCATCAGTTCAAATCCGTCGATCTTCGGGAGCATCACGTCCAGCAGGATCAGATCATAAATATTTCTGCCGATTTTCTCCGCAGCATCTTCGCCGTCATATGCGCAGTCGCATTGATACCCCGATCTTTTCAGACTCATCTCCACCATTTTTGATATAGAGATCTCGTCCTCAACGATCAATATTCTTATCATGCCTTTTCCCTCTTTAATAAAATAGTAAGCCGTTTTCTTAAAACAAAATCAGGAATATTATACCTCATTTCGGCATCAAAGCGGCATCAAAACTTTTTCCCATTGTGATATCGCAGCAAAAGAGAGGACGCTTTCTTCATCCTCACTTTTGCGACTACGAGCGCCTTTTGACACTTTCGGTAATTATGATTTCATTTCGTACATGTTCACACTTGTTATTCCGCTTTGTTGATCTGCTTGATGATCTGATTCACATATGTGCTCAGTCCGGCTACCAGGACTCCCTGTATAATTGCAGTAAATATTGACATTGCGATATTCTGTCCGGTATCAAGCGGACACGTCGCAAGCACCCAGACTGCGCACAGAGCTATCCCAATAGCTCCCAGGATGAGCGGGATATACTTATCTGCAACTTTTTCTGACTTTTTGAGCGCTATGCCAATAAAATATAAGACGACTGCAACAACAATCAGTTCCGGCTTTACATAGTTCATGATCTGTTCCACAGACATAACCTCTCGCCATTTGCTTCTCATGATAATCTATGCGTCGGCTCCTTGATATGAGCATGGCTCCTTTGCTTTTCATCTTAGCCGAAAGAACGCTCTCCAAAATCCAAACAAGGGGTTTTTGCGCCCTGAAATAAGGGTTACAAAAGAGAAGAGTCATGTCATAACAAGGTCATGATGTCGGGGTCAAAAGCCCTGGAAATAGAACCCTGAAAATTTAATATTTTACAGTAAATTATTGATCTCGAAAGAACATGGTGTATAGGGCATCAATCGGAATATCGCCGGTCTCATAGTCACGGACAAATTGAGCCAGTTCTTTCTTTTGGTTGGGAGAAAGCAAGACAAACAGCTTTTTACCAATCTGCCGGCCAGAATCCTCTAAATCCAGTACGGCTAATTTCCCATATCGCCACCTCCTTAGTTTCCTAAAGCATCTTTCCATTCTTTAAAGAATTAGTTTTGTAATTTCATATTCTATGATTAGAAATCTACTTGATCCGGGTGCAAGCCCGATCCACCACAATATATCATAGCGTTGATATCCTGCATTTTCTGCACAACGGCCTGGATCACCTGCTTCTCCTGTTCTGTCAACGGTTCAAAATTTCGGAATGTATTCAGGTTATCTGCCATCTGTTCCTGGGTAGACATACCGCTTAATATCGTCATAACGCCGTCCAAGGAGCCAACAAAACGCAGCGCCCAGGATGCTGCCGATGCGTTTGGCCGCACCTCTTTCAACATGGCATCCAGTTCCGGTTCGAGGTTCGCCAGCGTTCCGCCTTTTACAGGCTCCATAATAATCATGGGAATTCCCCGGCGATGCAGGATTTCATATAATTTCCCGGACTGCACCACCTGATTGTTCCAGTCCGCGTAATTCAACTGAATCTGAACAAATTCCACCTCTGGGTGTTTGTCCAGTACCTGCTCCAGCAGCTCCGGTGAACCATGATAGGAAAAGCCGAAATGCCGGATCTGTCCCTTTTCTTTTTTCTCCATCGCCCACTGGAAACAGTCATATTTTTCGTAGGTATCGTAGTTGTTCCCGTCCTCCAGACTGTGCAGCAGATAAA
>CALWAR010000087.1 GCA_944375765.1 uncultured Mediterraneibacter sp.
TTGTGGTTTCCAGGAAAGAAATCTTGTATAATCAAGGTTAAGGACAAAGAATTGAAAATCCATAGGTACTGGCTACCCGGACGCTTACTTTGTTCAATTAGGTCAAATCGAAAATGGTGTAAACGAAAAGGCAGTTCACTGGAATGCCAAAACTGCTTTTTCGTTTACCCCATCATCGATTCTAACCTAACGAATTTATCCTCGCATCAGCGCTTCTACTTCCGCTCTCTTTGGAATGGACCGGATCGCGCCTTTCTTTGTGGTCACGATCGCCGCGGCTGCGTTTGCGAATGTAAGGAGTTCGCCCAGCTGGTCTTCTGTCAGATCGTCAAATCCGTGTTCTACGATATAGTTAAGCGTACTTCCGCAGAAAGTATCTCCCGCGCCCGTCGTCTCGATCGCTTTCACGGTGAAGCCGGGACGCTCAACGCACATTCCATTATAATACGCGCGGCTTCCGTCTTTCCCCATCGTGAGCAGGATCATCGGGATATGATATTTTTCCTGAAGATAAGCGATACCCTCATCATAATCCTCTTTGCCGGACACAAACTGGATCTCATTGTCGGAAATCTTTAAGATGTCGCACACGCCGAACCCGTATTCCATCTGCTCTTTTGCAAGCTCAAGGGATGACCAGAGGGGCGGGCGCAGATTCGGGTCGAAAGAGACAAGACAGCCCGCATCTTTTGCCGCCTGCACTGCTTTTTTCGTCGCCGCTCTCACGCCGTCATGAGTCATTGAAAGTGTGCCGAAGTGGAAGATCTTTGTCTGTGCGATAAATTCAGGATCCACTTCTTCCTCTGCGAGCATCATATCCGCTCCCGGATTCCGATAGAAAGAGAACTCACGGTCGCCGTCCGGAAATGTATGCACGAATGCCAGAGTTGTATTTACTTTATCATCCATCACGAGATGAGATGCGTCGATCCCTGCGGCGGTGATCGTATTTTTCAGCAGAGTCCCGAACTGGTCTTTTCCTACTTTACCTATAAATGCTGTTTTCTTACCCATTTTATTGAGAAGCGCCAGTACGTTGCACGGCGCTCCTCCGGGACACGCCTCGAACATATTGTTTCCCTGTTCGCTCTGTCCGTTCATCGTAAAATCGATCAGAAGCTCGCCGAGGGCGATCACATCATATTTTTTCTCCATTTTTCGAATACCTCCTGCTGATATTGATATCTTTCTTAACTAAATATAAATTACCTTTAATCCCAGTCTATAGCATCATGCGAAACAGTCCCTTCTTCTTTCATGTTCTTTTCCGCTTTTTCCAGCTCGTTTTTTTCCGCTGGGGTTACTTTTGTGAAATCAGGATCCCATGCGAGAACAAGCTTACGTACAAGTTCCAGCGCCAGATTCTGATCACTTTCTGGAAGAATTTCCATGAGGTCTACAATTTCCTTTGTTGCAGTGCTCATCCTATCGCCTCCTTTGTCAGATGACAAGTTATTTGTAAACATCGTCTCTTGAATCTATATTTATAATATACAAAATTTGGATTTCACCATTTGGAAGATAAATATAAATAATCCTATATTTCCCAACTCTCAGTCTTTTTCTCCCATCTGTGTATCCTTGCAATAACTTGATATCTCCCTGCGGCGGTGTCTGCGTAAGACCTTCAATTGCTGTTTTTATCCGTTGCTTCATATTTCTGTCCAGATTATTGATATATTTTGCTGCCGCCTTACTATACTCTATTCGCACATGTACTCTCCCTTTGGTTCAATTAAAGTATACCAGTTCTTCTATCGGGTCTGCAACCTCTATATATTCCGCTTCCAGAACCGGTCCTTCTCCCCGGTAGACCGACAGATTCGCGAAGCGGATCTTTGCCCGGATCTTCACCCATTGTCCGGGCTTTAGCTTCGGAGCATAAGCGCTCCTGCACACATAGCCGAGAAATGACGTGTCGTCCGCACAGCATGTCATCGCCATGCGGCCCGCCATAAATACCTTGGCCGGGAAAGTCCTCGGCTTGAGCACTTTCGCAGTATACTCGACCACTTTCCCCTTGTATCGGTCCGGCTTTTCCATCATGTCCACATACCAGATGCCGTAATCCTCTTTTGCGATCTCGATGACCGGGGCTTTCAGATCGTAGGGAACTTCATCCTCAAAGATATTCTCGATCTCGCCCTGTTCATCCTCAAAGATCACTTCCGCCTGCGGGCTCACCACTTTCACGCTTCGGCGGTATCCTGCCAGAGGCCCGATATCCCCGCATCGGTTAAAAAGTACCATATCCGCCCCCCTGACCATCTCCACAAAAAGAGGTTTGAGATTCGTCAGGTACATCTGGAATGTACTGGCATCTACTGTCGTTATCTTTTGCTCGATCCCCCATCCTTCAGGAAGCTTCAGATTCTCAAAATCGCTTACTTTCCACATGCCGTTATATTCCACGACTACACGTTCCGGCCCGTGTTTTTTATTCATCTCCTCAAGCCATTCTGCCGTCAGTTCTTCCTGATCCCCGACTTTCTCTACGACAACGCCATACCTGAGCATTTCCATCGGTTCGTACTCTTCCTCCCCCTCTTCACAGAGGATCAGGAGTGTCTTACCGTTAATCTGAAAATAATCCTGTTTCAGCGTAAACGTAAGAAACTGTGTCTTTCCGCTGTCCAGAAATCCTGTCATAAGATAAACCATCACATCAGGTTCATACATATCCATTTTCTCCTAATCTTTTAATTCTCAACAGGAAATCAACCTGCCTGACTGTTATGACAATCCGAATAATCCTGCAAGCGCGTCCTCATTGAGTTCCGCGCCGATCACACAGATCCTGCCGGTATACTCGGGCGCTCCCGCGCGCACCTCATGTTCTTCCGGCACCATATCAAAATAGATCCATTCTCCGTCCTCTCCTGCAACCATTCCCTTGGCGCGGAGAACATTGCCGTAGCTGCCGTCGGATTCCAGTTGCTCCAGGATGCCGCTGATCTGTTCTTTCGTATAAGTATGGATCGTCTCGCGTCCCCAGCTTGTGAACACATCGTCCGCATGATGATGACCGGCATGTCCATGCCCATGATGGTGGCCGTGTTCGTGCTCATGATGGTGTCCGTGCTCATCGTCATGATGTTTATGACCGCAGCACTTGCCATGACCGTGGCCGTGTTCGTGCTCATGATGGTGTTCATGCTCGTGCTCATGATGATGCCCGTGCTCATCGTCATGATGTTTATGACCGCAGCATCCGCTCTCTTTGTGGTGATGCCCGCACTCCGGGCAGATGATCTCATCCAGAAGTTCTTCCTCGAGGGATTTACCTGCTTCCATCGTCTCAAGGATCTTTGTTCCCGAAAGCCTGGCGATCGGTGTCGTGATGAAAGGCGCTTTGTCATTGAGTTCGCGGAGCAGTGCAACGCTCTCCTCAATCTTCTCCGGTTTCGCCTTATCCGTTCGGCTTAAAATAACCGCGCCCGCATACTCGATCTGATTGCTGAAGAACTCTCCGAAGTTCTTTCTGTATATCCTGCATTTTGTCACATCCACGACTGTTGTGAAGCTGTTGAGCTCTGCATCGATCTCATCCTGCACATCCTGTACCGCCTTAATCACATCCGAGAGTTTGCCTACACCTGACGGCTCGATCAGGATGCGGTCCGGGTGATACGTGTCCACGACCTCCCGCAGAGATTTCCCGAAATCACCTACAAGCGAACAGCAGATGCATCCTGAGTTCATCTCACGGATCTCGATCCCGGATTCCTTTAAAAATCCTCCGTCGATCCCGATCTCACCGAATTCATTTTCAATGAGTACGACCTGCTCACCTGCAAATGCCTCCGAGAGCAGCTTTTTTATGAGAGTCGTCTTTCCGGCTCCAAGAAAGCCGGAGATAATGTCTATCTTAGTCATTCTAATCTTTCCTTTCCGATAATTTTTATCTGATATCAAGTTCCACCGGGCAGTGATCCGAGCCCATGATATCTGTCAGTATCTTCGCGTCCTCAAGCCTGTCCTTAAGGCTCTCCGACACACAGAAATAATCGATGCGCCATCCGGCATTCTTTGCCCGGGCGCTGAACCGGTACGACCACCAGGAATAAATCCCTGTCTGATCAGGATAGAAATGCCGGAATGTATCGATAAACCCTGCATCCAGAAGCTCTGTGAACTTCTGTCTCTCCTCATCAGTAAATCCCGCATTTTTGCGGTTTGTCTTCGGATTCTTCAGATCGATCTCCTTATGCGCCACATTCATATCCCCCGTCACGATGACCGGTTTCGTCTCTTCGAGTTTCTTTAGATAAGCCCGGAAATCATCCTCCCACTTCATACGGTAATCCAGCCGCGCCAGCTCATTCTGCGAATTCGGCGTGTATACCGTGACAAAATAAAAGTCGTCAAACTCGCACGTAATGACGCGCCCTTCCTGGTCATGCTCCTCGATCCCGATGCCGTATGACACGCCGAGGGGCTCCTGTTTGGTAAATACCGCCGTGCCGGAGTATCCTTTTCTCACAGCGTAGTTCCAGTACTGGTGATATCCCGGCAGGTCCAGTTCAAGCTGTCCGGCCTGCATCTTTGTCTCCTGGATGCAGAAGATATCGGCATCAGCCTCGTAAAAGAAATCAAGGAAACCTTTCTGGACACAAGCCCGGATTCCATTGACATTCCATGATATCAGTTTCATACATACCTCCTTATCGCGCAAGTAAGGGCAGATATTCTTCTACCTGCCCCTCTGTCCATAGTGTACCTCTCTTAAGAACAGTCCTCTTGCCGGGGCAAGAAATCCGGCCTGTCCTCTGTCTTTTGTCTGCAGTATCCCGGGCACACTCTCAGCGGTGCGCCGGCGGGCACCTGTCTCAAGCAGTGTCCCCGTCAGGATCCTCACCATATGGTAGAGGAAGCCTGTTCCTTCATAACGAATTGTCACACTGCTGCCTTGTCCGCTGACTATTATATCATAGATCTCGCGTTTTGTGGATGTTTCGTCTTTTTTGTCTGTAAAGCCTGCAAAATCATGCGTCCCTTTCAGATGCTCCGCCGCTTCCTGCATCACTGCCAGGTCGAGTTCCTGCGGAAAATGATAGCAGTAACGTCTCTGGAATACATCCGGCCTGCGCCCGGTATCAATCCGATACTCATATATTTTCCCGGATGCGCTCTTTCTCGCGTGAAATCCGTTTTTCACAAGATGCGCTTCACAAATGCGGATATCCTCCGGCAGTCTTTGATTGACGCTGCCTGTGAAAAACCCGTCTTCCACTGTCCCGGGTAATACCACACTGGCAGTCTGTCCCAGCGCATGGACGCCCGCGTCCGTTCTGCCCGATCCGTCCACCTCAATATCATATCCGGCCGCGTCCGATATCGCATTTTCCAGGATCCCCTGTATTGTCCGGCCTGTATTAACCTGCCGCTGCCATCCCTGATAACGGGTACCATCGTAGGCTACAGTCAGTTTATACGTACGCATCGCTTACTGCAGGAACTTCTTAAGCTCGTCCATAAACGTGCTCGCATCTTTGAACTCTCTGTATACGGACGCAAACCGCACATAGGCCACCGGATCAAGATCCTTTAGCTTATCCATGACGATCTCCCCGATCACGCTGCTTGGGATCTCCTTTACCTCACGGTTGAATATCTCCAGTTCAACGGCGTCTATCGTCTTCTGGATCGCATCTGCGGGAACCGGGCGCTTATAGCACGCGCTCAGGATGCCTTTCTCTATCTTGGCGCGCTGATACTGCTCACGGTTGTCGTCTTTCTTGATCACGATCATCGGGATCGTCTCTACTTTCTCGTAGGTGGTAAATCTCCTGCCACATTCATCACAGGAGCGCCGTCTCCGGATGGAGTTCTTATCCTCGGCCGGCCGGGAATCTATCACTCTGGTATCCGTGTTTCCGCAATATGGACATCTCATAATTCATTCCGCCTTTCTCAGTCCAGCACAGATGTGTCGGGACGCCCCGCAGACCTCCGTACATATGACTGTTCTCAATCTGCGTACATTATACACAATCACTAAAACTTTTGCAAAAACTTTTCCTCCTGGATCTCGACGATCACGATATCCGGCCCGATCTTGCGGATGCATGCGAACGGAACAATATACTCGCTGTCCGTGCCGATAAATCCACAGATCTTCCCCGGACCGGGTATGATGACCGCCTCGACTTCTCCGCTGCATATATTGATCTCCACATCTACGATACAGCCAAGCCGTCTCCCGCTGCATATGTTGACCACCTCTTTATCCCGGAGTTCGCACAGTCTCATAACAGATATCCCCCTGTCTTTATATCGAGGAAAGCCCCTGCGGACGGCAGGGGCTTTCCTGTTGGTATACTATATGCGGTTTTACGGTCTTCTGTGATTAGAAAGCCCTTTCTTTTTCTGACCGTATGCATTACAATACAATAAGGCGGGTGCATCCGCCGTAAACATCATACATCACAGGAGTATTTACGATATTATGAAAGAAACGATCCTACTTTTTAACCCACCGGACAAGGAAAAACTGCTCAGGATAGAGATGGCGCTCTTTCCGCTCCATATCCGGCTGAAACGTGTTCTTCCCGAAGACTACAGTCAGCCGCTCGGTCTTCTCGCCGGAATGAAAGACGTCGCTCCCGCCCCAAAGCCCTGGGACGGTGGGGAGCTGCCGGACACTATGATTGTCTTCTGTTTCCTGAGCGACAGCCGTCTGAACCAGGCTCTGGCCGCACTAAGAAAATGCGGAGCAGGCCCTTTCCCGTACAAAGCGATCCTGACGCCTGCAAACAGCGCCTGGAGCGCTCCCGAGTGTTTCTCAGAGCTCAGACAGGAACATGAGGCGCTCCATCGTAAAAAATAACGCTTCCTCAGAAGATAAAGGTATATGAGGCGCCCGGGGAGGGGCGGGCAGAGATTCCCGGAACCTTGCAAATCCGCGCACGATAAATTATAATATACAATCATCCAGGAGCATTGAAGGAGCAGAACGCATATGTGGAAGAGAAAGACAATGAAGAAAAACGCGGTCGCGCTGATAAAGTCCGGTTACTGGCGGATGGTTTCCGTCTGTTTCCTCATAGCCATGCTGACGACCGCATATTCTCTTTCCACATCATTTCTGGATCTGCAGTTCCCGTCCGCCTCGCTGCAGACAGACGCTGCTTATACTGCGGGCATCCCCAACTCCGAAGTGCTGCTCGATACCATAGGGCCGCTTCTTGAGGGAACACCTCTGGCGGGGATATCAGAGGGGATGTTCTCTGATATCTATTCCGTGCTCATAGACCTGTTCTCCACGAACATATCCGTCTTCTTCAGCACACTGAGGGCGGTCTATCTTTTCTTCAGCGAAGATCCGGGCATTGTCCTTGTCTTCCCTCTTTTTGGTATTATATTTGCTCTTTTTTATCAGACTTTTGTCAGCAATATACTGATCGTTGGCGAAAAGCGCTTTTTTCTGGAGAACCGAAAGTATCCTCAGACGTCCGTTTCCAAGATCTTTTTTCTCTACGGGCTGCGCTGCGCCCTCCATCCGGCCTGGATAATGTTCTGCCGGTCTTTTTTTCAGTTTCTGTGGAATCTGACAATCTTCGGGGGTATCGTCAAACACTACCAGTATATCCTGATCCCGTACATACTGGCAGAAAACCCGAAGATCAGCCGCAGGAACGCTTTCTTTCTCTCAAAGCAGCTCACACGGCGCAATAAGTGGAAGTTCTTCCTGTTCGACCTGTCATTCTTTGGCTGGAAGTTCCTTTCACTGTTCACATTCGGCCTCCTTGATTTCCTTTTTGTCAATCCATATATGGCTGCAGCAAAGACTGAGATCTATGCAACCCTCAGAAGAAACTATGTTCTCTCGCGCTCTCCCGGATACGAGTCGCTTAACGACTCTTACCTGGAACATGTGCCGTCTGAGGATGAACTGCTCATCAGCAAAGCGCTTTACGATGATTCACAGGGGCCGTATACAAAATTATCATATCTTGAGCCGCTTCAGTATCCTGTGTTCCTTTTCTCGGTACAGCCCCCATCGAAAGCCGTAAAGCCGCCTGTGCGGGCGGACAGAAAGTACGGCCTGCTGTCTTACCTGTTCCTGTTCCAGGCTTTCTCCATCTTCGGATGGCTGCTTGAGACGCTGCTCCACCTCATAAACAGCGCCGTATTTGTATCCGACAGTGTGCTGCCGGGGCCGTGGATTCCTGTTTATGGCGTGTACGGCGTCCTCATCCTTCTGGCCTCCAGACGTGTGATCAGAAAACCGGCGCCGGTATTTTTCATCAGCCTGGTTCTTTACTCCATACTGGAATACTGCGTAAACACAGTGACTGAACTTGTGCTCGGTTCACCGATGCGTGACTACAGCTACTTTTTCCTCAATCTGGACGGACGTGTGTATCTGGGCGGTTCCATCGCCCTGGCCCTGATCGGATGCGCCTTTGTGTATTATCTGGCTCCCAGATGGACAGATATGTTCCTGAAACTTAAACGTTCAAGACGGATACTGCTGTGCGCAGTTTTATACTTCCTCTTCAACTGCGATATCATCTTTACGGTATTCAGTTGATTTTTAAGGAAAATGATAGTAAACTTTTTATGAAAATAAAACAGATTAATATATGCTGTTCGTAAAGAGCGGCGGAATGGAGACGATCATGAAAAAACGAGTAGTTGTAGCTTTAGGACACCGCGCTCTCGGAACCACACTGCCGGAGCAGAAAGCAGCCATCGGTCACACTGCAAAGTGCATCGCGGATCTTATCGAAGAGGGATATCAGGTCGCCATCACTCACAGCAATGCCCCGCAGGTCGGCATGATCCACACAGCGATGAACGAATTTGCAAAAGCTCATCCCGAGTATACCGCCTGCCCAATGTCCGTGTGCTCCGCCATGAGTCAGGGTTATATCGGATATGACCTTCAGAACGGGATACGGGAAGAGCTCTTAAACCGTGGGATCTACCGCACTGTCAGCACTATACTGACACAGGTGATCGTCGATCCTTACGATGAGGCTTTCTATACGCCGACCAAGGTGCTCGGACGTTACATGAACGCGCAGGAAGCCAACGAAGAACGCAGGAAAGGCAATTATGTCATTGAGGAAGCCGGAAAAGGGTTCCGCCGTGTCGTCTCTGCGCCGAATCCTGTCAGGATCGTGGAACTTGACGCCGTCAACGCGCTTCTCGACGCAGATCAGATCGTCGTGGCGGCCGGCGGAGGCGGTATCCCCGTTATGGAACAGGACAATCATTTAAAAGGCGCCAGCGCCGTCATCGAGAAAGATCTTGCAGCCGGCAAGCTGGCAGAGGGCATCAGCGCCGACATGCTCATCATACTCACAAATGTCGAGCAGGTATGCATCAACATGGGCCAGGACAACGAAGAGCCTCTTGGCGAGATCACCGTGGATCAGGCCCGGGCTTATATGGACGAGGGCCATTTTGGGATCTATAATATGTATCCGAAGTTCCGCGCGTCCGTAGAGTTCATAGAAAAAGGCGGGGGACGCTGCGCTGTCATCACATCCTTTGACAGGGTAAAAGACGCGCTGAAAGGCCGGACGGGAACACGTATCAGATAAAACTGTCCGACTCTTCCTCAGTATCCGTCTCCATATGTTACAAAAACCGGGGAATCCCGGTTTTTATTTTGTATATTTTTATAATTGATTTTTGTGAATCCCTGATGTAATATATGCATATACTAGATGTGGTTTTAAAAACTACTTGTCGTTTTCTTACATCTGGGAGGTGCATATTTATGGAAAAAAGAAAACACATAAAGGAACCCGGAAGCGCGATCACACATTTTATAGGAATGCTCATGGCGATCTTCGCCGCTGTCCCTCTCCTTATCAAGGCTGCGAGCGAACCAAGCCGGATATACGTCGTCTCTCTCGCCATCTATGCGGCGAGCCTGATCTTATTATATGCGGCCAGCACGACCTATCATACATTTGATATTTCTCAGAAAGTAAACACTGTCCTAAAGAAGATAGATCATATGATGATCTCTGTGCTGATCGCCGGAAGTTACACTCCTGTATGCCTGATCGTACTCAAGGGACGCACAGGGATCATCCTGTTGTCTGTAGTTTGGGCGATCGCGATCGCAGGTATCCTTATAAAGGCGTTCTGGGTATACTGCCCGAAATGGGTATCATCCGTCCTCTATATCGGAATGGGTTGGACCTGTGTCCTTGCGTTCACCCAGATACTTAATAATATGTCAGCCGCAGCGTTCGGATGGCTTCTGGCCGGCGGTATCATTTACACAGTGGGCGGCGTTATATACGCTCTGAAGCTGCCTCTCTTCAACAGCAGACATAAGAATTTCGGGAGCCATGAGATCTTCCATCTCTTCGTTATGGGCGGAAGCGCGTGCCACTTCGTAGTAATGTATGCATTCCTGCTCCCGTAAGAACCGGCTCGCCGGAAGATGACAGGACACAGATCAAGCCTGAAAACGGAGCGTCTGATCCAAAGACGGTCTCTCCATTTTCAGGCTTTGTTTTTGCCCGGCTTTTAATGTTTTCAGTTTTTATTGACTTGACGGCATGAACTTCAGTATCTGAGCCGCCACGCCTGACAGCGGCATTGTCTGCAGCCACACGCGTCCCGGTCCTGTGATCACAGTATTGAAGATCCCCTCTCCGCCGAATACCATATTTTTAAGCCCCGGCACGCTCTTGATGTCCATCTGGCAGGTTGTATCCATAGCAGCCAGGTATCCGGTGTCGATCACGATCTGCTGTCCCGGCTGTAAGTTATACTCCACCACATGTCCGTCAAATTCCAGAAATGCCGTTCCCTGTCCGGAGAGTCTCTGCATGATAAATCCCTCTCCGCCGAAGAGCCCTGCTCCCAGCTTTTTCTGGAAGAAAACAGACAGTTCCACACTTTCTTCCGCTGCAAGGAAACCGGATTTCTGAACGATCACTTCATTGCCCGGCCCGATCTCCCATGGTCTGATCTGTCCCGGAAAGCTGGAGGCAAACGCGATCATCCCGTTGCCGCCCTCCGCCGTATACCGGTTCTGGAAGATTGCTTCCCCGGCGAACATTCTCCCAAGCGCTTTTCCGATACCGCCGTTTGAAGTTGTCTCCATTTTCATATTAGGTGACATCCAGCTCATGGAGCCGCGCTCTGTAATCATCGTCTCGCCGCTCTCCAGATAACAGATCACTACCGGCAGTTCGTTTCCTTTAATCTCGTACTTCATACTTTTTCTCCTTTTCCTGTTGATATATTGTCATTGTACCATAAAATCCCGGCAGAGTAACTCCCCTGCCGGGATTCTTTACGCAAACCTTACATAAAAGTTACTGCGCCTGCTCTTCTTCCGGCGGGATATCGAGCTTCGGCAGCATGATATCCGCTTTGAACAGATCCGCCTCTGTGGATATCTTCAATGTGCCGTGCTGCAGTTCGGCAAAGCTCTTGGCGATGGCAAGACCAAGACCGGATCCTTCCGTATTTCTGGAAACGTCTCCGCGGACAAAGCGGTCCGTGATCTCCTCGGTATCAAAGTTCAGCTCCGCTGCTGAGATATTTTTCATGGAAATGCGTACGTTATTCTCCTGTTCTGTCATCTCGATGTAGACCCTCGTATGCGGCATCGCATATTTCGTGATGTTTACGATCAGGTTCTCCAGTATGCGGTATGTCTTCTGGCTGTCCAGCCACATAACGAGTTTGTGCTCCGGCAGGTTCCATCGGAAATCAAGATTCGCCTCTTTGATCTTGCTGTCATTTTCCAGTCCCACCTGTTTGATCAGATCCACGATATCCACTTTCATATAGTGCATGACAACGCTTTTGCTTGCCGCCTTGCTGATCTCAAAGAGATCTTCGATCAGTACTTTCAGACGCAGAGACTTTCTTTCCAGCACATCGATGTACTCTTTACGTTTCTCTTCATCTTCCTCATTTTTCAGAAGATCTGTGTATGTGATGATCGCAGTAAGCGGCGTCCGCAGGTCGTGGGATACATTGGTCACAAGTTCTGTCTTCATCCGCTCGTTTTTCACTTCTTCGTCCACAGCTTTCTTAAAGCCTTTCTGGATCTTCTTCAGCTCATCCTGGATCGGATTGAACAGTCCGATATCCCCCTCGATCGGAGCGTCCAGATGCCCCTCCGCAAGCTGGTTTGTGGACTTTAGCAGCAGCTTATATTTCTCCTGGAGATCTTTCACATATTTTCTAAGGAAAAGGAACAGGATCACAGAGTAAATGATCAGAGCAAATGTTCCAAAAATCCAGAAAAAACATACAATCGCCAGGATGATATAATTGATGATCACGATCTTTAAGATCGTCCGGTTCGTCTTCTCACGGAAGTCGATATGCTGCAGCGCGTCATACTGTTTTGCAAAGAATGCTTTGATCCTCTTTATGATGCCGCCTGCCTTTCTCACCATCTCCTCATCGCTCTCTGTTCCCTGGCCGCGGTAATGGCGGATCAGCTTCATGGTCAGCGTCCTGTCACGCCAGTATGCGCCTTTCAGGCGGATCATTGCCCGCAGGGAAGTCACTCCCCAGAAGAGCAGCCCGAATATAAAAAACCACATCGCAAAGTTGAAGACTGCCGCAATGATCTCCATACCGTTACCCATGCCCGGAAGCAGGGCTCCCTGAACTGTCAGATCCACAATCCTTGCCGGAAGTTCATCCAGAGATGCGGCATACACAAAAAGCCACACAAGTATCGGCACTTCAAAGGGCACGTCAAATATCTTCATCTCACTGATATCCAGCTTTTTTCTGAGCGGCAGAAGCAGAGCTGCAGCGGCGGTCACATAACAGAGAGTCCAGAGTGTATCTGCATAATAGGTTGTATCTCTTACGCTGTCATACAGCACAACTCCATACTCCTGGTAGTCCTCTGACCAGGCTTCCGCAAATGAATTCAGATTTTCCTGGTTCATGCCATAGATCACGGTAATACTCTCGGGGGTAGCGATACTTGAAATATCCTCACTGTATTCCACTTCCTGGGCGGAAGACAGATAAGCAGATTCCAGATTGTATTCTTCCTCCGGGCTTAACGCCGTTCCGTCAATCTGGACGGCAGAGAGTTCTCCATTCTGTGAAAATGTATAATACGCGCGGAATGCATAACCCGCGTCTTCTTCTCCATTTGCCTGGAGATTATCCGCCGTCTCTTCATCCTCATTTTTAAGAAGCTGTTCTCCATCGCTGTCGAAGACTTCATAATCAACATACCTTTTTGACCGGTCAAAATCTCTATGCCCGTACTCGTCCAGCACATCAGCCGGATCCGTCTCATTGACATATTCATTGTAGAGAAGATAATTCCCCTCCGCCAGGTCATAGCTGATAGAGCGGAGTGCGCTCTCGTAGAGTACCGGCGATTCCGCATCGGCCGCAGCCTCAGAATTGGCAGCGTCCATAACATACTTCATCCCATTATACTGGGACATCATGATCAGGGAACAGAGGCTTAACAATATTACAACTACAATAATCCCCGCCTTACGGCTGTTTTTCGATCTTGTATCCAACTCCCCACACCACCTTTAAATATTTCGGATTCTTTGGATCCAGTTCGATCTTTTCTCTTATGTTTCTGACATGCACCATGATCGTATCTGTATTGATGGCTTTCTCCTGCCATACGCGCTCATAGATCTCCTCGGATGAGAATACCCTGCCCGGATTCTTCGCCAGCAGGAGCAGGATCTTGTATTCGATGGGCGTAAGTTTCACCGGTTTTCCGTCCATCGTCACTTCCACCGCGTCCTCGTTGATCTCCAGGCCTCCGATCACATGCACGTTTTCCTGAGGCGTCAGTTTCTCCAGAAACTTCCGGTAACGCCGAAGCTGTGAATTCACCCTCGCCATCAGTTCCATGGGAGTAAACGGCTTTGTCACATAATCGTCTGCTCCGATATTTAAACCCGTGATCTTATCCACTTCCTCGGACTTTGCCGACAGCATGATCACCGGGAAATCATGCTTTTCCCTTAATTTCATCGTCATGCGGATCCCGTCCATCCTGGGCATCATGATATCCACGATAGCCAGATGGATATCCTCCCTGTCTATGACCTCCAGCCCTTCGATGCCGTCCGCCGCCTGAAATACTTTATATCCCTGACTCTGCAGGTAGATCTGCACGCCCTCCCGGATCTCCTTGTCGTCCTCCACGATCAATATATTGTTTGTCTCCATGTTGTCTCCTCTTCTTCCTTTTCTGATTATTTCAGATGATCATCCGGGAACTTCTTCTCCCCCTGATCCTACAGCGTCCCAGGCGCTCTGCGGGGCGCTTTTTCCACGCATCTTACTGTCTCTGTCTTCATATCCGCCAGCCCAAAAGCCTTTGTCGGGAGCGTCGGTACGTGATCTTTTCTGACTACTCCGTAATTTTTAACTGCCACTGTGACGGTCGTAAACGGCAGGGGGATCACGTATTTATCCCAGCGACGCTTCAGCCGCAGACAGGAAGAATAAGAAAGACTGACGCCTACAAAATCTTCTTCTGCGTGTTCCGACAGGTAGAATGCCAGTTTCTTCGGCTCGTGTCTGGGTCCCAGCGGTCCGTCCAGCGCCACAGCGATGGAATGTGTCTTCTCATAAGAATCCTGCACGATCTTTTTGAGCGCTGCAAACGCCTTGAAGCCGTCCGGCACGCGCAGTGCATTTCCGCCGCATCTTCTTACCATGTTTTCTATATAATTTCCGCGTGTATCTGCGGTCACGATCACATCTACCGGCGTAGTCTTGTGCACCAGATTCTCAAGGACAAGATTCATAAAGAAACTGTCCTCATGCCAGAATCCGAATATCTGGCTGTCCCCGTACCGGTTCTCTTCATCC
>CALWAR010000088.1 GCA_944375765.1 uncultured Mediterraneibacter sp.
TTAATCGTCTGATCCGCCCGTTCCTGTTCCCGCAACATATGAAGATAACCCTGTATCTGTTCCCCGGTAATCATTTTGACATCATGCATTTTACAATTCCTCCTTTTGAGGATTATTGTATCAAACACGAAAACTTCATACGGTATTTCTCATCCGTTTTCTATTTCGGATTTTATGGAAGAGAACTATGAATGGTCATTTTCCCGTTTTCGCCTCTTTTCTCAGTCCCTCACTCCTGCAGTGATCTCTTTCTGGATATTGTCACTTTCTCATCGTAACACTCAAATATTTCTTCTGTCTTTTTCTTATCCGGCTTCGGAGTAAGGAAACTCACCGCCGGCACGACGATCAGACCGGCTATCATCGCGGCGGCTCCGGCATTGATCGGGGATTCGATAAAGCCAACGAACATATTCGCAACGGTCAGCCCTACGCCCGCGATAAATCCGGCCCACACGCCGACGCGCGTAACTCCTTTCCAGTAGAGTCCGTACATGAACGGCGCGAGAAAGGCTCCGGCCAGCGCTCCCCAGGATATCCCCATGAGCTGTGCGATAAATGTCGGCGGATCGAGCGCTATGACCACAGACACGACAAGGAAGAATACGATCAGTATCTGCATGGTCACGATCTGTTTCTTTTCACTCATGTTCTTCATTACATTATCTTTTATCAGGTCCAGTGTCATCGTCGAACTGGAAGTCAGCACGAGTGAGGACAGCGTGGACATAGACGCCGACAGGACGAGCACTACGACGATCCCGATCAGGATATCGGGCAGTGCGGAGAGCATATAAGGGATGATGCTGTCATAGACGACATTTCCGACATCATCGTAGATAGACGGACTGTCGAAAAGTCTTGCGAAACCGCCCAGGAAATAGCATCCGCCCGATACGACGACAGCGAACAGCGTGGAGATCACCGTTCCTGTATTGATCGACTTTTCATCTCTTATCGCATAGAATTTTCCGATCATCTGCGGTAATCCCCATGTTCCCAGGGACGTCAGGATCACGACTCCGAGGAGATTCAGAGGATCGGGCCCGAAAAACGAAGTAAACGCTCCCGGCTGTCCCTGCGTCACAGCCACATCGCTCGGAGTCTGCGCCATCTCTGATATGGCATTCATAAATCCTCCCTGGCCGCTCAATACCGCCGCGATCACCGCCACGATACCAACCAGCATGATGATCCCCTGGATGAAGTCATTGATCGCCGTCGCCATATAGCCGCCCAGGATCACATAGACTGCGGTGAACACTGCCATCGCGATCACGCACCATGAATAAGGGATGTTGAACGCCATCTCGAACAGACGTGACAGGCCGTTATATACAGAAGCCGTGTATGGGATCAGGAACACAAACACGATCACCGAAGCCGCGATCTTCAGAGCTTTGCTCCCATATCTCTGTCCGAAGAAATCCGGCATCGTCTTTGATCCCAGATGCTGTGTCATGATCTTTGTCCTGCGTCCCAGTACTACCCAGGCCAGGAGACTGCCAATGACAGCGTTCCCGATACCGATCCATGTACTGGCGATCCCGTATTTCCATCCGAACTGTCCCGCATACCCGACGAACACGACCGCAGAAAAATAAGAAGTACCGTAAGCGAACGCCGTAAGCCACGGACCGACGGATCTGCCTCCCAGCACAAAGCCGTCGACACTCGTGGCATGTCTCCTCGAATAGATCCCTACTCCCGCCATAACTGCAAAAAACACTACGAGCAATATGATCTTGATCCCCATATCTCATTCCTCAACTTTCTCTTTGTTCCTTTGCTGATTCACGTTAAAGCGTAGAACTTTAAAGCGCAACGCTTTAACGTAATAAAGACTTCTGATATAGGATAACACGGGCATATCACCCGTGTCAATCCCGAACTTTATTTCATCTGCTCCACACGCTCCCGGATCGTCTTGTTGAAATTCTCGATCTGTCGGCTGTACGGCTCTTCCATGTATTTTGAATTGAGCATGAAGTCGGCTGTGGCAAGATTATTTGCGATCGGGATATCGTATACAACGGCTATGCGCAGGAGCGCTTTCACATCCGGATCGTGGGGCTGGGCTTCCAGCGGATCCCACAGGAATATCATGAAATCGATCTGTCCCTCGACGATCTTGGCTCCGATCTGCTGGTCTCCGCCGAGCGGCCCGCTGCAGAAGCCTTTTACCGGAAGTCCGGTCCTCTCTGCGATCAGGCGTGCCGTTGTGCCGGTGCCGCAGAGGAAGTGACCTTTCAGTATGTCTTTATTCCTGTCGCACCAGTCCACCAGCTCTTTTTTCTTACCGTCGTGCGCCACCAGGGCGATATGCTTTGTCTTGTCGATCTCCATTGTCACATAGTTATCGTTGAGCATCTTTCCTTACCTCCTGTAGTCGTATCGTCTTCTATACGGAAATGCGGATAATATCAGACCATCTGCTCCATCGTGTCGAACCGAAAGGACGCGAGGACTGCCATTGCCGCTGTAACCATGATACTATAGATCAGTACGATTGGAAAGACAAAATCAACATTTACAAATATCCCGACTGCCACTGCCGCAGCAACCCCGGCTCCCAGAAGCGCTGTCTGGATGAACATTCTGAGTACATTCTGCCCTGTCTTTCCGAAGACTTCTCCAAGGAGACACTGGGCGATCACCGTCGTATACAGACGGTTCGCCTGGATCACTGTATAGATCAGGATACAGTACAGAATCTCAAGCGGCCCCACATGCCAGAAGACGCCGATCGGAATACAGATGATACTTCCGTTCACGAGCGCCTTGATATGCTCCATGAGCGTCGCATACCACATCTTCCGGAACGGGCTGTCGGGTATGAGATAGAGGTACGGGCTTTTTAGCTCGTTCTCCCACTTTCCGAGATAACCGCTCATCACAAGTGATACATATGCCACGACTCCCAGCAGGAAGACTGCTCCGCCGCTTTCATTGGCCATATCGCTGAGTCCGTAGGAAAATATGAACGCGAGAGCGACCGAGATGAGCGTCAGCTTGTCAAAGAAAAAGAAGCGTTCTTTCTTGTATTCGAGAAGCTGCCTGTAAAATACCGCTCTGGCTCCTTTTCCCCCGACCGACTCTTTGATGCGGCGGAACTTCCGCTTCTTCCCGCCCACTTTGAATACCATCTCGCCGTTTTTCTGACGCTTTTTCAGTTCGGCGTAATCATCGGCAAACTTTGCAGCCTCCTCGTAGTATCCCCCGTCGCACTTCATACGCAGCGCGCCCGTCACCGCCAGGACAACCGTGAGCAGATACAGCACGGTGCAGATGATGTTGAGCACAGTCGGTCCAAGGAGGATCAGACGGTACGTTGCGATCTGCCACCCGATCACCGGGAACATCTGGAGCGCCGGCGCGTCCATGAGCGCCGAGGCGCTCTCCAGCGACAGCCCGTTGTTTCGAAAATACAGCACTATTCCGAGAGTAAACGCAATGAGAAACAGTTTGATAAAGAGACGCACCCCATTCATCAGTTTCTGCGGCAGATGGTCGTTCGTGTACAGAAATATGATGACCGCCACCTCAAAAGCGATCTCCAGCACACATCCTGTCAGAAAGAACAAAACGACCTTGTAAAACGGGATCTGAAAGATCGTAAGTCCTCCGATCGCCAGGACGATCCATATGACCGCCGAGATAAGATAGTTCATCCACGCGCTGTTGACCAGAACTGCTTTCGGGCTCAGCGGAGCAGGAAATACGAAGTGTGCATGCGCCGGGCGGAAGATGATCCCTTTCCGCGAGGAATACCCCATAAAATTCCCCAGCGTCATATAGATGCTCCAGAGCGTCAGGATGACGATAAGCCCGTAGACGGAGTCAAATCTTATCGTAACCGCAAGAGAACCAAGCGTCGCAACGACAAAGATCCCATAGCCGATGCCGAATATGAGCGCTATGAGCGTGGACGGCTTTCTCACCGCCCGTTTCATATTATTGATAAAGCTCCGTTTCGTAAGATAGATCAGCGCCCTCATTCTTCTTCACCGCCTGTCATCGAAAAGAATAATTCATCCAGATCCCGTCCTCTGGCGTCTTCTTTTGTGTATGAACCCTTGATGCGCCCTTTCTCCATTACGAACATGATGTCCCAGAGTTCTTCCACCATCTCGAGCATATGCGTACTTATAAGGACTGTGACTCCCTGGCCGCTCAGTTTCTGCACAACTTCTTTTAACGTCCTGATCGCGGCCGGATCGAGTCCTACCATCGGTTCGTCGAGGAGGATGACTTTAGGCTTCACAGCAAGGGCGCAGCAGATGCTCACTTTCTGCATCATTCCTTTTGACAGCTCATTGCCGAGTTTATCCTGCTTGTCTTCCATCTCGAACTCTTTTAAGATCTCTTCCACTTCTTCATCGGTGATATCGCTTTTGTACGCCAACCGGATGTAATCGACATGCTCCCGCACTGTCAGCGCGTCGAACATACTCGGTATCTCCGGAACGTAAGCGAACACTTTCTTCGCCTCCACCGTGCGTGCAGGCAGGCCCTGTATGCGTATCATGCCCTTATATCTGAGAAGTCCGGCGATACTCTTAATGATCGTAGACTTGCCCGCGCCGTTCGGCCCCAGGAGGATGCCCACCTGTCCGTCCGGCACGACAAAGCTTACGTCATCCACCGCAAGGTTCTTTCCATAGGATTTGCTGAGCCCCTGTATCTCTAACATAATATGCCTCCCATTCACTGTACTGTTGATTTAGTACAATGATACGGGACTTCTCCTCAATTGTCAATGCAATTATTGTTAAATCTCATAGAATTTCATGAGAGCCTGTGTCCCCAGCTCTCCGTATCCTTCTGCTTCCAGTTCCTCGCAGTCTGCAAGCACCTGGCTGAGCACGACAAGATCCAGGCCGCTTCTGTTCGCCTCGATAAGCGCCAGTTTCATATCTTTTATGAAATGCTTCATAAAAAATCCCGGCGCATAGTCGTCCGCGATGATCTTCGGCGCAAACGTGTCAAACTGCCTGCTCCCGGCCGCCCCTGTGGCAACCGACCGGATAAATGTATCCATATCGAGTCCCTTTTCTCTTGCATAGGCGAGCGCCTCGCATACGCCGGAGAGAGCTCCTGCGATCATGATCTGGTTCGCCAGTTTGCAGTGCTGTCCGCATCCTGCCCTTCCTTCATAATTAATATTCTCTCCCATCGCCTCAAACAGCTCGCGGCAGACCTCGTAATCTTCCCGGTCGCCTCCCACAAGGATGGAAAGAGTGCCCGCCTTCGCGCCGGTGTCCCCGCCCGTGACAGGAGCGTCCAGAACGTGAAAACCTCTCTTCTTCCCTTCTTCGTACAGCTTTTCCGCGATCTGGGGGCTTGTCGTCGTCATGTCGATGAGATATGTCCCTTTATCCGCGCTGTCCAGTATATTGCCGCTGTCGAAATACACTTCTTCCACATCTTTCGGGAATCCGACGATCGTGATAACAGCGTCGCGGCCTTTTGCGCACTCCGCGATGGACTCGTGAAAACACGCGCCCTCTCTTATCACATCCTCGACTTTTGATTTTGTACGGGCATAAATGTGAAGTTCATACCCCGCTTTCATAAGATTTCGCACCATGGATTTCCCCATAATGCCGACTCCGATAAATCCGATCTGTTTCATGGCTTCTCTCCTGTTTGGTCTTCTCTTCTGTTTAATCTTCTCTCTTCTTAACGACTTCGCCCTGTTTCTTATAGATACTGTTTCCCGGAACATACCCTCTTACAGAGGACAGCGGATAGATATTGCTGCGGCCTCCCACGACTGTACCTGGGTTAAGGACGCTGCCGCAGCCTACTTCCACTTCGTCGCCGAGCATGGCGCCGAACTTCTTCATGCCCGTCTCGATGTTCCCCTCCGGAGTCTTCACAACGACCGGCTTTTTGTCGGATTTCACATTGGATGTGATAGATCCTGCGCCCATGTGGGACTTGAATCCAAGAATGGAATCCCCGACATAATTATAGTGCGGAACCTGTACCTTATTGAAGAGTATCACGTTCTTGAGTTCTGTGGAATTTCCCACCACAGACCCCTCTCCGACAATGGCGTTTCCTCTGATAAACGCGCAGTGGCGCACCTCGGCTCCCTTTCCGATGATGGCGGGGCCGTTGATGAAAGCAGTCGGGGCCACTTTCGCGGACTTTGCGATCCACACATTCTCCCCTTTTTTCTCATACTCCTCTTCGCTCAGCGTATTCCCCAGCTCCACGATAAAGGCGCTGATCTTCGGCAGTACTTCCCAGGGATATGTCACTCCCTCAAATATGTCTTTCGCGATCGTCTCCTCAAGTGTGTAGAGTTCTTTTACTGTCAATGCTTCCATTTGCTGATCTTCCTTTCCGCCAGTCACCGGCTCTTTTTATAATAGCCTGCCGCCTTGTCGTAACAGGCTCTTAGCTGCTGCTGATTATTCAGTCCTTTCACGCCCACCGTTCTTCTGGTGATAAAATCATCCAGCTTCTTCATGTATTCATCCGGTGTGATGCTCCCCTCCGCCACATAGGCGAGCCCTTTCTCCCAGCTCGCGGTAAGCTCCGGGTTCAGAAGCGGCCGGATAGAGTTGTCCACCACGTCGTACACCATCTCGCCCTGGAGCGCAGGGGTGATGATCTGTGTTTTCTTATTCAGCCTGAGGTATTTGATGTGGATGAGCTTCTTTAATATCTCGGCTCTCGTAGCGCTCGTGCCGATCCCGCTTCCTTTTATCTGAGCGCGCAGTTCCTCGTCTTCGATAAGCTGTCCCGCGTTCTCCATCGCAAGTATGATGGAGCCGGAATTATACCGCTTCGGCGGAGACGTTTCGCCCTCTTTTATATCCAGGGATCTTACCGGGAGCACCGTTCCCTTTTTCAGCGTCTTTATCACCTCAAAGAGCTCTGTATCAAGGGACTGATCCGGTGTCTGTCCGGCGTCGCTTCTCTCCTCGTCCCCTGCTTCGCCGCCGTTCTTGTCCGGCGTCTTTCCTGTGCGCTTTGGCTGGGGGAGCCCCGCCACTTTCAGATATCCTTCTTCTGCCAGTACCTTGAAGCCGGAGAAGAAGCTCTCTTCACGCATCTTTGACACAATCGAAACTTTCTGATATACCGCCGGAGGATAGAAAATGCTCAGAAACCGCCTCACGATCAGGTCATACACTTTCCTAGAGATCTCCGGCACTGATGCGAGCGCGGGGATCCCCTGCCCTGTCGGTATGATGGCATAGTGGTCTGTGATCAGCTTGTCGTTGACGTATCTTGTCTTTGCAAGGTTCTTATAATTCCCGAATTCCAGAATGTCTCTGAGATACGGCCCCGCTGCCCCGTATTTTGACAGTCCTTTCAGATTGCGGCCGATCTCTTTTGCCACAGCGTTTGAGAGCACCCTCGCGTCTGTCCTCGGATATGTCACCAGTTTTTTCTCGTATAGTTCCTGCACGATGCGAAGCGTCTCATCCGGGCTGATCTTGAACCGCTTCGAGCAGTCGTTCTGGAGTTCCGCAAGATTGTACAGCAGGGGAGGATTCTTTTTCTCTTTCTTTTTCTCGACGGACTCCACGACGCACGACAATGGCTCTTCTTCCGAGAGATATGAGATGAGTTCCCTGGCCTTTTCCTTTTCCTTAAACCCGTTCTCTCTATAGAGATCCCTGGAAAGGATGAGTTCCCCGTTGTCTTTTACTTCTGCATAACGGGAGCCTCTGGCTGCCCTCCACTCTCCCTCGAACGTCCTGCCCGAAGCGTCCACTGTGCTTATCACGCGATAGAAAGGTGTCCTGACAAACTCCCGGATCTCCCGCTCTCTTCTGACTACCATGCCGAGCACGCATGTCATCACGCGCCCGACCGAGATGACGGCGTATTTTGTCTTCAGATAGCCCGATATGCTGTTCCCGTATTTTAATGTAAGGAGCCGGGAGAAGTTGATCCCCATAAGATAGTCTTCTTTCGCCCGCAGGTAGGCGGAGGCGCTTAAGTTGTCATACTCCGAGAGATCTTTTGCCTCTCGTATCCCGCGCAGTATCTCCTCTTCGGTCTGGGAGTCGATCCACACCCGACGGCGCTTCTTCCCGCTCACGTGTGCTTCCTGCTCAACGAGGCGGTAGATATATTCTCCCTCCCGCCCCGAGTCTGTGCACACGTAGATCGTGTCCACGTCTTTCCTGTTCAGGATGCCGCTGACGATACCGAACTGTTTCGACGCCGCCGGGATAATCTCGTATTTGAATTCATCCGGTATAAAGGGGAGTGTCTGCAGGCTCCACTTCTTAAGAGCGGGATCGTATACTTCCGGATAGCTCATCGTCACAAGATGTCCGACACACCATGTAACGATCGCTTCGTCTGACTCAAGATACCCGTCTCCTCTTCTTGTCTTTAATTTTAATGCTTTTGCGAATTCCTGCGCCACGCTTGGCTTCTCCGCGATATAAACTGATTTTCCCATAGGTGTCCGGCCTGTTCCTGTCTGTTTCTTTTTTACAGTGGAGCAGTTCAGCCATGCATATGTCTGACAATGCCTGCATGGCTGAACTGTCTGCTGTCTGTCATTATTTATCTGTCAGAAAACGATATGCAGTCCTCGTGTCATACTTCTCACCTTTCCTGCAGATCGGATCCGGGAAGTTGTCGTGATGGATGGCGTCCGGATAGTACTGTGTCTCAAAGCACACAGCGCTTCTCTTTATGTAAGATGCCCCATCCTTTCCCGGCTCATTGTCGAGGAAATTAGCGGTGTACATCTGTATGCCCGGCAGATCTGTATACACTTCCATCCTGATCCCGCTCTTATCTGACTCTGCTTCTGCCACTTTATCAAATCTGCCGCCGTTTTTCAATACCCAGTTGTGATCGTATCCGCCGCCGAACTCAAGCGGCTCATAGTCGGCGTCGATCTCTTCTCCGAGTACTCTGCCTGAGCGGAAGTCCATCGGAGTTCCCTCTACGCTTCTGATCTCGCCGGTGGGGATGGACTGTTCGTCAGCCGGGGTAAACGAATCTGCATAGAGCGTTACTTTGTGGCCGAGCACTGTCCCGCTGTCATGACCGTTTAAGTTAAAGTAACTGTGGTTCGTCATATTGATAATGGTATCCTGGTCCGGGACCGCCTCATAGTGGATGTTCAGCGTATTCCCGTCGTCCAGCTCGTAGGTCACATGCATGTCAAGGGTTCCCGGATACCCCTGATCACCGTCCGGGCTGTGGAGCAGGAAAGTTATCTTATTTTCTAAGCGTTCCTCCACTTCCCAGATGCGTTTCTGATAATAATCGTATCCGCTGTGGAGGTTATTGCCGTTGTCGTTCTTGTCCAGCTCATATTTCACGCCGTTGATCTCGATCTGCGCTCCGCCGATGCGGTTGGCGTTCCTTCCGACTGTTGCCCCAAAACCGCCGTCCCCGCGCTCGTATCCCGCGGCGTCGTCGTACCCGTGTACCACATCGATAAGTTTCCCGTCCCTGTCCGGTACGAACAGTCGGACCAGAGTCGCGCCAAAATCAGAGATATATGCTTTCATGCCGTTTTTGTTCCCGATCGTATACAGGTGCGCGTCTCTTCCGTCTTTTGCCTTGCCAAATCCTGTCACTGTCTGATCTTTCATCTTGTCTCCTCCTCATTTCATATCTTATTCTATTTTAAGCTATAACCACTGTCATGTCCATGACTTTTCCGGATACAAAGAGTGGAAACAGCTTTGCGCCGTTTCCACTCTCATCTCCTTTACTCTTCCCAGCCTTTGATATGTCCGTCCAGATCCCAGAGATCTTCCCAGCTCTTTGCTCCCGGCCACAGGAATACCTGCCCTTTTACGAGCCGGCAGTCCTTGTCGGCCTTTCTGATCTTCTCCATCTCTTCCTCTGTGAGCGGATCTTCTGTCACGCACTTGAGGTTGTCGAGATACTGTTTCGGCTTTACGGAAAACGGGATCGGTATCTGTCCGTACTGCACCGCCCATTTCAGGCAGATGATCGCCGGGTGTACATTGTGGGCTTGCGCCGCCTCGACAACCTCCGGCAGCTCCATATCCGACACGTCGTCCGCCGTCCTGTCTCTCTCGGGGCGGGACGGGGAGCCGAGCGGGCAGTACCCGATCGGCACGATATCGTGCTCCTGAACGTATTTGAACAGCTCCGGCTGCTGGAAGCCCGGATGCAGCTCCATCTCGATGGCCGCCGGCCGGATCTCACACTGCGGCAGGACGAGTTCCAGTTTCGGTATCGTCATGTTGGACATACCGATATGTTTTACTTTTCCGTCCTCTACAAGCTGCTCGCACTGCCTCCACACTGCCATGAACTCATCCGCGAAGAACGGACGGGAATCCGGGTTCCTCGAATCTCCGTCGCATCCCGGCGCATGGTAGTTCGGGAACGGCCAGTGCACGAGATACAGATCGAGATAGTCAAGCCCGAGATCTTTAAGACTCTGATCGCACGATTGGATCACTTCCCCGTCGCCGTGCATGTCATTCCAGACTTTCCCGGTAATAAACAGTTCTTCTCTTGTTACGACCTTGTCGTCAAACAGTTTTTTCAGCGCTGCGCCGATCTCTTTCTCATTCTGGTACACGCTTGCGCAGTCGATGAGACGATATCCTCCGCATACCGCTCCGTATACCGCTTCCGATATCTCCTGCGCGCCGTATTTGTCGGATCCGAATGTACCGATGCCAAGGGCCGGTATCTCGCAGCCCGTGTACAGGACTCTCTTCGGCACTGTTTTGGGATCTACATAACCTGTGATTTCTTTGATATCCATATGTTCTTACAGCCTCTTTCTAATGCTCTGTTTTACCTGATCTGTCTTACCGACGCCTACTCGTTCTGGTCTCCGAAGATGACCGCCACCTTGCCGCAGTCGCCCTTTGCCATGAGCTGATAAGCCTCTCCCGCTTTCTCGATCGGGAATTCATGTGTGATAAGGTCCTCCGGATGGATGCCCCATCTTACGAGGCGCTCTACCAGTTCCTCCATTCTCCACAGACTTGTCACCCATGATCCGTAGATTGTCTTCTGACCGTGGATGATATCCGGGCTCGGGTTGAACGTACATGTTCCGCCCTCTCCGACAAATGCGATCTTTCCTCTGTCTCTCGTCACGCGGATGGCGAGCTGCCTTGCAGAGTCATTCGCGCTTGCGTCGATCGCACGCTCTACTCCGTTGCCGCCTGTCACTTTGAGGATCTGCTCCAGTGTGTCGTCGCCCGGGGCAAATACTTCGTCCACAAGATTTAATTTCTTTGCAAGCTCGATCCTGTACGGATTCATCTCCACGCCGATCAGGTGGTTCGCACCCATCGCTTTCGCGAGCATGAGCGCCGCCAGTCCGACCGGACCGAGCCCTGTCACGAGCACGGCGTCGTTTCCGCTGATTCCGATCTTCTCGATCGCCTCATACACGGTGCCGAATCCGCACGCCACCTGTGCGCCGTCCTTGTATGTAAGCTCGTCCGGCAGCGCGACCAGGTCTTTCTCTTCCGCCAGGATGTAAGGAGCCATTCCGCCGTTTCTCTGCCAGCCGTATGCGCGGCGGAACGGACTCTTACAGGAAATATAGTATCCTCTCCGGCAGTCGTTGCACACGCCGCAGCCTGAGATGTGATATACGATTACCCGGTCGCCTTTTTTGAATCTGCGAAGGCCCTCTCCCTCTTCAACGATCACACCGCAGGGCTCGTGTCCCGCCACCATGCCGGGGATGTATCCTTCCGCCCCTTTGCCTGTGTGCTCTCTGTAGATGCAGCGGATATCGCTCCCGCAGATCGTTGTCGCTTTTGTCTGGATCAGCACCTCTCCATGTCCCGGTTTCGGGATCTCGAACTCTTTCATCTCAACTGAGCTGTTTCCGGGAAGAGTAGCTCCGATCATTGTCTTTGGGATCATTTTTACGCCCATTGTCCTACCTCCTGTTTTATCAATGTTCGTTTTTCTGTTTTTATTATATCAGAGTCCCGGGAAAGTATAAGAGAATACGGCGACAAAAGCAGAAATCAGATGTCGCATCATCGAAAGTTTTTGCATGTTTTCCGAAGATTTCTGTTGTCTCCATACAAAAACAGGAATATAATCCTGAATAAAGAGATAAGGCGTTCACGGCTATTTGCTGATCTGTGACGGCCGCTGATGACAGGAGCCCGGGAGTACGCAGCACACTGAGAACAGGATCGGGAAATTCTCTGATAAGATCGATCTGTCTTTTCCGGGTGGCAACATCCGCTGCCATGC
>CALWAR010000089.1 GCA_944375765.1 uncultured Mediterraneibacter sp.
TCAATTCTGCTGTTTACGCTATGCAGATGCTTCAGCAAGAAATGGCCGGAGAAGCAGAACGCACCGGCCTGACCTCGGAAGATGATGTTATGGCGCTCGTCAAGGAATTGAGAAATGAGGACGAAAAAGGATGAGAGTTCTGATTGATACCAATGTCCTTATTTCTGCCGCATTGAGTGCAAACGGAACGCCTTATCAAGCGTATGTGAAAGCGGCCTCTTACCCGAATCACGGCTTGATTTGCGAGCAGAATGTGGACGAAATGACGCGGATATTCAACAAGAAATTCCCAAACCGATTGGCGGCGCTGGACAAATTTCTTTCTGTTGCTTTGCTTACTCTGGAATTGGTTTCCGTCCCGACAGAGGAAGATATGACCGAAACACAAATCAGAGATGTCAATGACCGCCCTATTTTGCGGGCAGCCATTGAAGCGAAAGCCGATGTGTTGCTGACCGGCGATAAGGATTTCTTAACATCTGCTGTATCTCGTTTTGAGCATACGCTTGATTTTGTCGCTCATGGTTTCGGTGCTGGTATCGCTGAAATGGACGCGCACCTTGTAGGTGGTCTTGCCGATTTTCTTTATCAGCGCGTGGGCGTCCTCCGGCGCTCTGGCCGGGATAGTGTCTGCGGTCTGCATGGTGCGGGTTTTTCGCTCATGGCACTCTTTTCTCCGGGCAGGGATCTTAACCAGCCGATCACAGCATTAATGAATAAGTTCTCCATCATGGGTGATCACCAGGATGGTTTTCCCTTTGTCCGCTTCGTTCCGCAGCATATCAGCAATGATCCGCATATTTCCCCCGTCAAGGCCGCTGGTGGGTTCATCGAAGATCAGCACATCCCGCCCTGACAGGATCCCGCAGGCCAGGGAGAGGCGCTGCTTCTGTCCGCCGGAAAGGGTGGCCGGATGGACATCTTTATACCCATACAGCCCCAGCTGCTTCAAAAGCTCCCTGGCCCGTTCCAGGATCGTCATGTAGATCAGAGAGACAAACCGCTTATGCACTCGGCTTACCATTAGAAAATATACCGGCGCGCACAGCAGCATCGTGATCCCAACTGACAGAACCATGCTGACAAAATCATTCACCATGCACACCATATTGATCACCAGCTGGATCAGGATCAGCGCTACGGTAAGCAATACGGTGGTTATCACATCCCTGACCGTCCATTTATTGTTGTTTTTCATCTTGATTCTCCTTTCCTCTGTCTGCCGTGTATTTCACGGCATCCGTGTATACCCGATGAGTGTTTCCTCTGCCTGCCGACTTCTCACGGCATCCAGTTACACCCGGAGGGGTGCTTCGTGTGTTGATAAAACGGAAGTTGCAGAGGGCATCGCCCCTTCCGATGGTCTTGGTCCGGCCCCAGCGGGCGCCGGGGATACTTCCGTACATCACATCGTCGCTCTCACAGAAGATGGGCGTCAGCTCCGGTACCCCATAACGTCGGAACACATTGGCGTACAGGCAGGCGTGGCAGTCCCACTCGATGGCATAGGCGTCGTTGCGCTTCCATTCAAACTGCCAGCCCTCCGGCCCATACCCCGCTTTCGTAGACGCCGGGCACATGATCCGGAAAAAAAAAAAAAAAAACGGTAATTTTCCCAATCCCTGAAAGAACTTTGCCATGGGTTTGGAAGCGTTCAGGACGGAAGAGCGGATGAGCCGCCTAACCTCAACGGGCTTCCAGCCCTGTTCCTGCAGCCCCCGGTACATTGCCACAGAGGGCAGGATGCTGCCTGCCATGTGCCGCGCCAGCATCTTATTGGACAGGTCGTTCTCTTTAAGTAGAGTATCATACGCTCGGAGCACCGCCTGCCTGTCCGCATCGCTATGGATTCCCGCATAGGCTTCTCCCAGACGGCTCTTTTGGATTTTCTTTTCCAGATTCATGCTTTTTTTAACCTCCATCCCAGGGCCTGTTCCCGCACTTCCACAAAGTGGCGGTACAGACCGTCCTGTTTTATCAGTTCCGTGTGGGCGCCATGCTGAACGATACGCCCCTTGTCCAGCACGATGATCTGATCGGCGTCCCGGACAGTGGAGAGACGGTGGGCTATCATCAGAATGGTCTTATCCCTGGTCAGTTCCCTGACCGCTTTTAACAGTTCTTGCTCATTCTCAGGGTCCACACTTGCAGTGGCTTCATCCAGGACAATGATAGGGGCATCTTTCAAAATGGCCCGGGCGATGGAGATCCGCTGGCGCTCGCCGCCGGAAAGGGTGGCGCCGCCCTCTCCTACACGGGTCTGATACCCCTCCGGCAGAGCCTCGATAAAATCGTGGCAGCAGGCTTTCTTTGCCGCTTCTATCACCTCATCATGCGTGGCGTCCGGACGGCCAAACTTGATGTTGTTTTCAATAGTATCCTCAAAAAGATAGACATTCTGGAATACGATAGAAAAGTTACGCAGCAGGCTGTCGCAGGTGTACTCCCGCACATCATGCCCGCCGATGCGGATAGGAGGCGGTCCCCTGATTGAACGCCTTGATGACCTCAATGCCGCCGATGTACTCCACGATAGCGGCGTCCATGTTCTTGCCGGCATCCAACACCCGGTTGTAGCGGGCCTCGTAGTCCTTCATCATGCCTATATAGCAGACAAGGCCGATAGGGATCGTGATCAGGGAAATCAGGGCCATGCGCCAGTCCAGTACAAAGAGATAGGCAAGAGTGAAGATAGGGACCAGGATATTTGCGGTGAGTTCCGGGATCATGTGGGCCAGGGGCAGCTCCAGTTTTTCCGCCGTATCCACCAGCATGGTCTTGAACTTGCCCGATGGCGTATCGAGGATATACCCCATGGGGACCCGGGCAAGTTTTTCCGTCAGTTCGGTGCGGATGTTTTTCAGAATGATAAAGGCGCTGCGGTGGCTGAGCATGGTGGAGGCCGTTCCAAACCAGGTGCTTCCCAGATAGCCCAGAAGGGCAGCGAGAGCCCACAGGACGATGGGAGCCAGCTCATATTGCCGACCGCAGACCAAAACAATGATCCGTGACACTGCAAAGTACGGAGCAACGCCGCAAAATGCGCCCACAACCGACAGCAGAACCGACAGAACCATTTTCCCTCTGCATTGAGCGGCAAAGCGCAGGATCCAGTAAAATGTGCTGTTTTTTGTCTGTTTCATTTGCTTCTCCTTTCATTTGTTTGCCGTGTATTTGATGGCATCCGGTAATAACCGGCATATGTTTCATTGTTTCTGAGACGTAAGTTTGAGGGTTGCCGGGTAATAGAGCTATTATCATAAGTTAGCGCTTACTAACCGTTTGGCAAAAAGTTAAGGCTCATTTGAGCCTTAACAATCCATCCCAGCCACAGTTGAAGAAAGTCGCCAGTTCTTCAATGTAGCTCATGGCCCGCTCGCGGGTCATATCATGGATCACCGTCTCAAAAACTGCGGTGAAATAGGCGCTGGTGATAAGATGATGCAGCTCATGGCTGATATGCCCTTCGATCTTGCCTCTCTGCTCCAGCTCATTATAATATCGTTCCGTCTGGCTGACCTCAAGCTCCACCAGTTCGTGGACGTAATTTTCATATCTCGTTCCGGCAGAACAGCAGAGGATCAGCTTGAAAGCGTCAAAGTTATCGTAAATATATCCAAGGAAATACCGCAGATACTTCGTGGACAGCCTTCGGCTGTCGATGATCCGCTCTGCCGGGATCAGGTCAAAGTGAGCTTCTTGGGCCGCCTTGAACTGTTCTACAAGTCCGTCCGCCGCTTCCGATACCAATGCGTCAAAGAGCGCAGCTTTATCTGGGTAATATCCGTAAAATGCCCCCTGGGTAAACCCGGCTTCTTTGACAATGCCGCGCAGAGAAGCGTCCTTGAAGCCCTTGGCGAGAAATTCCTTTTTTCCGATTTCTAATATCTTTTGCTGTGTTTTTGTGTATTCTGCCATGTGGTTACCAACCTCCAGATAATCATATCAGCGCTATATAGCGGCGATATATATCACTGATATGATACCGCATTTCGTTTGTTCTGTCAATAGATTTTGTGGGTTAATATATCGGTTAATATATAAAACTCGCAGGTACAGAGCAGTAAACTCTTTCCTGCGAGTCTTATTTTTCTTCTGGTGGTACGAATTCCAGTAAATCACCGATTTCACAATTCAATACCGTACATAGTCGTGCGAGAACATCTATATCCAATCGAGTGATCTGATTCCTGCAGTAGTTGTTGATCTGTGTTCCTATGTTCTCTCCGCAATGGACTTGTCCTTTTACGTACACATACTTTTTTATTATATATCATCCGACAGCCTTGTTCTATATTTTTTCTTAATATCAGTGATTCTTTTCCAAAATCAGCATATTTTTACCGATTTCATTAAAGTATACGCAAAAAAGCCGATGAACTTATGAATTTGCTTCACAGATCACCGGCTTTTTTTCGGATTCTCTCTTCATTATGGACGAATGAAAACAAGCTATTTATATTTAGAGAAGTTCCATCACTTCCCGTATCCCTTTCTTACCAAAGTACACGTCTTTCCCATCTATGATCATACATGGCACACTCATGATCTGATATTTTTCCCTGAGTTCCGGGAAGTGTGCCATGTCGTAAATATCCGCAGTTACGTTCGGCGTTTCCAGGGCGATCCGCTGGACTGCCATGACAAGTTCCGGGCACATGGTACAGGATAAGGATACTGCCACCTGTATATGCCTTTCCTTTTCAAAGCTGCGGATATGCTTCAGTTCTTCCGGATCTATAGACTGCCCCGGTCCGGCAGCATTATATAGCGCGATCACAAACGAGTTAAATTCATGTCCGCCGGGAACACCGTGGAATGCCGTGCCGAGGTACTCTCCGTTCTCATCGCAGAAGCGGATCGACGGATATTCTGTAGTTTGTTCCGATTCCTCTCTTTCTCTTTTGAATACGCATGTGATCTTCGGAGTGGACTCTGCAAGTTCTTTTCCAAACAACTCTGCCTCCTGTGAAACAGAGCTTCCATCCAGGCAGAACTCCAGTGTGATATTCCGCTCAAGCCGCTCTGTCACTGCAGCGAACTGCTGTCTGACTTCGGCGCTCAGGAAACGGCCATCCTGATCTCCGGCTGTCTGCCTGATTTTTTCTCTTCCTTGCTCTCTGCCTTTGCCGCCGCTTTGATCTGTTTCTGTAAGTCCTCCCTGATCCGTCCGCTCTCCTGCAGGCGCTTTGATCTCCTGCTTTTCCAGATGCAGTTTCTCATACTGTGATGAGATGTATTTCTCAAGGGATGCTGCAGCCACCGCACCGTCTGACACTGCTGTAACGACCTGACGGAGATTCTTCTCGCAGATATCTCCCGCCCCGTACACACCGTCCATACTCGTCTTCTGATCCATGTCCGTGATCAGATGTCCGCTCTCTGTCAAAGCCAACTTGTCCTTAAAAAGAGCGTTTGACGGCTCATATCCTGCAAAGATGAAGATCCCGAATCCCTCCTCGTCGTCCGGCTCGTAGCGCCATTCTTTTCCGTTTTCCTCAAGCAGTGCATATTCCAGTCTTCCGTTTCCTCCGGCTTCCCGGATCTGCGTGTGGAAATGCACTTCAATATCCGGATGGGAAAGCACTTCCTCTGCCGCAGACGGCGCGCATCGGAACTGTCCGCTCCGCACGCAGACATAGACTTTTCTCGCATATCTGGTGAGGAATACGGCTTCTTCCGCCGCTGCGAAACCTCCTCCGATCACAAAGACGTCTTTCCCTGTAAAGAACTCGCCGTCGCAGGTCGCACAATATGCCACTCCCCTGCACATAAATTCCATCTCTCCCTTAAAGCCGATGCGGCGCGGACTGGCTCCTGTGGCAAGTACGATCCCCAGTCCCTGAAAGGTTCCCCGGTCCGTGATCACAGATTTCATGTCGCCGTCCAGATCCAGCTCCTTTACTTCAGCAATCTTAAATTCCGCTCCGAAATACTCTGCCTGTTTCCTCATATTTTCCGTCAGTTGATTTCCGTCTGTCCTAAGGATGCCGGGATAGTTTACTACTTCTGATGTGATCGTGATCTGGCCTCCGATCTTCTCCTTTTCGATCACAAGCACCCGGTATCTGGCCCGGGCAAGATATATCGCGGCGGTCAGCCCCGCAGGGCCGCCGCCGATGATGATGCTGTCATAAAACATATCCTGCCTCCTAGAGAAGTCCGACAAGATCAAGGCTGGGCTTTAATGTATCGGCGCCCGGCTGCCATTTTGCAGGGCACACCTGATCGCCGTGTTCTGCGACGAACTGGCTGGCCTGGACTCTGCGGAACAGCTCGTCTGCATTTCTTCCCACATTGCCCGCGATCACTTCATAAGCTACGATCTTCCCCTCGGGATTGACGATAAAGCTTCCGCGTTCTGCAAGGCCGTCCTCCTCGATCATGACGTCAAAGCCTCTGGCAAGTACGCCTGTCGGATCCGCCAGCATGGGATATCCGATCTTCTGGATCGTCCTGGATGCATCATGCCATGCCTTGTGTACATAATGTGTATCGCAGGACACAGAGTAGATCTCGCAGCCCGCCTTTTTAAACTCTTCATATTTGTTTGCAAGATCCTCAAGCTCTGTCGGGCACACAAAAGTGAAATCCGCCGGATAGAAGAAAAACACCGACCAGTGTCCAAGAATATCCTCTTTTGACACTTCCTTAAATTCATTATTCTGATACGCCTGTACTTTAAAATCTACTACTTCTTTTCCAATTAACGACATAATAAGTCTCCTTTCACTGTGAATCGAATTATTTTCAGATGTAAGTTAGTAACAGCTAACTTGCGTTTAATATACCATTCCATGATTCACTTTGTCAATAATCAATAATGATAATTATTATTATTTATCAGGTGCAAAAAAGGATCAGGGAACTGCCATGATCTGACAGTTTCCTGATTCCCGTGTCATTTACTGTAATGATATCAGCTTGCTCTTTGCGGAATAACCGTGAACGCAGCGAGTCCCTTGAAATGGCGTGCAGACTTCAGCCAGATCTGTCAGTCATTGTATCCATTCGGATTCTGGCTCTGCCATCTCCAGGAATCTTCGCACATCTCGTCGAGCCCCCGCTCTGCCACCCAGTTCAGTTCGGTTTTCGCTTTTGTTGCATCGCAGTAGCAGGTGGCGATATCGCCGGCGCGGCGCGGTTTGATCTCATAGGGGATCTCCTTGCCACAGGCTTTTTCAAATGCCCTGACCATATCGAGAACGGAATAGCCGTTGCCTGTTCCCAGATTGTAGACTGACACTCCTGCTTTCTCTTTCAGTTTCTCGACCGCACGCACATGACCGATGGCAAGATCTACTACATGGATATAGTCGCGCACGCCTGTTCCGTCCGGTGTGTCATAATCATTTCCGAATACGCCGAGGCATTTCAGTTTGCCGATAGCTACCTGTGTGATGTATGGCATCAGGTTGTTCGGGATACCTTTCGGATCCTCGCCGATGCGTCCGCTCTTATGCGCGCCGATCGGATTGAAATATCTCAGGAGAACGATGTTCCACTCCGGATCAGCCGTGTGCAGGTCTGTGAGGATCTGCTCCAGCATCCATTTTGTCCATCCGTACGGATTCGTACATGTCCCTTTCGGGCACTCCTCCGTGATCGGGATAAATGCCGGATCGCCGTACACGGTCGCGGAGGAACTGAAAATGATGTTCTTCACTCCATGGCTTCTCATGGCGTCGCAGAGTGTGATCGTTCCGCCGATATTGTTCTCATAGTATTCCAGCGGCTTCTGTACGGACTCCCCTACCGCTTTGAGTCCTGCGAAGTGGATCACAGATTCGATCTTTTCTTTCTCGAATACCTCGTCCATCGCCTTTCTGTCGCGGATGTCCGCTTTATAGAATTTCAGGTCCTTTCCTGTGATCTCTTTTACTCTGTCCAGCGCTTTCTCAGAAGCATTGTACAGGTTATCCACTACTACAACATCATAGCCCGCATTCAAAAGCTCCACACAGGTGTGGCTTCCGATAAATCCTGCTCCTCCGGTTACTAAAATAGACATATCGCTTCCTCCTTAAGATCGACTTAAAATCTGTTTCCCTGTTTCTGTGCACAGTATATCACAGGCCGTGCGATATTTCTTTATAATTTTAAATCATCTTATGGTAAAAATGTTGCATGGATCACCATAATCTCTCCGGGTAGAGTCCGGCGTCTTTGAACGACTGGATCGCATCCACCACGACAGGTTTGTCTTCCTTATAAGTCACTCCGTACCATTTGTCTTCCGACTCCAGCACGGCCACGGACGCTTTGCCCTCTGCCAGAAGAGCGCTCACTACCGCCGGGAGATAATACTCGCATTTCATCGGATTCTCTCTCAGGCCCTTTTCAAGAAATCCCGGGAATCCTTTCCTGATCTCGTCCAGCATACTGTGTGTAAATCCCCACATGTTCATAGATACAAGCGTGTCGCCGTCGATGGCGTTCCACGTCTCTCCTCCGTCTTCCGAGTATACGACGCCTCCGTCTCTCTTTTCGATCCGGGTGCGCTCGGTCACGCTGACAAGTTCTTTGTCCTCATTGAGCTCACAGACGCCGCGGGAGACGTATCCGTTATCCGTCACCGTATTTTTCAGCCGGTAGCCTACCATCGTATACCGGTATCGGTCGTCGTCTTCATGAGTGGTGAGGTACTCATGGATCACCTGAAACGCATGCCGCCCGTAATAATCGTCCGCATTGATCACTGCAAACGGTCCGTCGATCTCATCGGCCGCGCTTAATACCGCGTGCGCCGTACCCCATGGTTTCACACGTCCCTCCGGGACAGAGAAGCCCCCCGGGATATTATTGACGTCCTGATACGCGTATGCGACTTCCATGGATTTCCCGATCCGGCTGCCGATGGCCTCCCGGAAATCATTTTCATTTTCTTTCTTAATGATAAATACGACCTTTTCAAATCCGGCCTGCTTTGCATCATAGATGGAAAAATCCATGATGATCTGCCCCTCTTTATCCACGGGATCGATCTGCTTGAGACCTCCGTATCTGCTTCCCATGCCTGCTGCCATTATAACAAGAACCGGTTTGTTCATATCACTGTAATCCTCCTGATTAATTTTTAGTGCGACAGTCCCATCGTTTCAGAAAATTATGCCATTATTTTTCCTGCCCGAGCAGCTCCCTGATCTGTTCTGCCGGGAGATTACACCTGGCTGATATCTCCTCTGTAGTCTTGCCCTCACGAAAGAGCCTGAAGATCGTCTCCGCGAGCTTTAATCCGGAAACTCTGCCTTCTGCATGGCCTTCCTCCCATGCTTCTTCCCGCTCTTGTCTGATATGTCTCTCCTGATCATATTCAAAAATGCTCATCGCTTTCGCCTCCGCCCTGTTCTTCGTAAAGAAATCCTTCAAGACGTCTTCCGCAATGCACTCATCGATCGCCCTTTCCACCGCTTCCGGCAATGGCTGCTCTTTTGAATACAGGCGGATCTTATCCGTGTATACTGCGTAGTCCTTAAGCGTCCTGCACGCTTCTTTCAGCCTGCTGTTATTCGATCCGGAAATATTGAGCATCACTGCTTCCAACTCCAGCTTCGGGGATTTCACTTTTAACCCGTACATATCCGACAGTCTCAGGAGCGTCTCCTCCGGCATATCTTTTTCGCCGTTATAGAAGATAACAAACTCCGGCGGCGGGATCTGTACCGTCTTTGTTCCGTACAGGTTCTCGTTCCTCGTCATTCCTGCATAAAGCTGGGAAATATAAATAAGGAAGCGCAGCGGAAGGTTCGGATTGTATGTGGACTGATGCTCATACAGTGAAAGTCTCCCATCGATCAAAAATGACAGATCATTTTTCATCGACATATAAACAGCGTTCTCAAGTGTGTTGATCTCCAATTGTTCCGAATCTGTGTAGTGCTTTCCTGTCATCGCATTGTACAGTTCCAGCAGGTTTCGCTTGTCGTCAAATACCATAATAAACACAGTGGACTTAAATGTCCTGTTCACAGTCGTTCCATTTGCCATACATTAGCCTCCTCTTTCTGTTGTAGTGCAGAGAGGCTGTCTCATTCTTTTCTTACGTTATGAAAACCTCTCCGCTATATTAATGGGAAATAAAAGCATCGAGATTTTCCTGAATGTAATTAGAAATGCTGAAATGGCGAAATGCCTTTCCGAAATAAAAACATGCTGGAATGTATTAATGCTTTGGGTATATCATAGCACAGGATCGACCGGGATGCCAGATGAAAAAATAAAACCTTTTACGTCCATTGTCTGGTTCATATCATTATTTTTCCTGCCCGAGCAGCTCCCTGATCTGTTCTGCCGGGAGATTGCATCTGGCTGATATCTCCTCTGTAGTTTTGCCCTCACGAAAGAGCCTGAAGATCGTCTCCGCGAGCTTTAATCCGGAAGCCTGACCTTCTTTCAGCCCGGATGCTTTGCCTTCCTCCCAGGCCTCTTTCCTCTCTTGTCTGATATGCTTTTCCTGATCATATTCAAAAATGCTCATTGCCTTCGCCTCCGCCCTGTGCTTTGTCAGGAAATCCTTCAGGACGTCTTCCGCAATGCACTCATCAATCGCCCTCTCCACCGCTTCCGGCAATGGCTGCTCTTTTGAATACAGGCGGATCTTATCCGTATATACTGCGTAATCCTTAAGCGTCCTGCACGCTTCTTTCAGCCTGCTGTTATGCGATCCGGAAATGTTGAGCATCACTGCTTCCAACTCCAGCTTCGGGGATTTTACTTCTAACCCGTACATATCCGACAGCCTCAGAGGCGTCTCCTCCGGCATATCCTTTTCGCCGTTATAGAAGATAACAAACTCCGGCGGCGGAATCTGCACGGCTTTTGTTCCATACAGGTTCTCATTCCTTGTCATCCCCGCATAAAGCTGGGATATATAGATAAGGAAACGCAGCGGAAGATTCGGATTGTAGGTGGACTGATGTTCATATAAGGAAAGTCTCCCGTCGATCAAAAACGACAGATCGTTTTTCATCGACATATAAACAGCGTTCTCAAGTGTGTTGATCTCCAATTGTTCCGGGTCTGTGTAGTGCTTTCCTGTCATCGCATTATACAGTTCCAACAGGTTTTTCTTGTCTTGAAATACCATAATAAACACAGTGGATTTAAAAGTTCTGTTTACAGTTGTTTCATTTGCCATACATTAGCCTCCTCTTTCTGTTGTAGTGCAGAGAGGCTGTCTCATTCTTTCTTACGTTATGAAAACCTCTCCGCTATATTAATGGGAAATAAAAGCATCGAGATTTTCCTGAATGTAATTAGAAATGCTGAAATGGCGAAGTACCTTTCCGAAATAAAAACATGCTGGAATGTATTAATGCTTTGGGTATATCATAGCACAGGATTGACCGGGATACCAGATGAAAAAATAAAACCTTTTGCTGCTTCTGCGAAGTTCTGCCAAAAGATTACATACGCACTTGAAAAAAGGCATAAAAGATAGTATAAATAAATATGTTTTTGAAATCAGAAAGAAAGGATCAATAAACATATGAATCAGGAAAAGAACAAGAGTGTAAACCCGCTTCAGTTCCTCTACCGCATCCTGCAGGGGGCGCTGATCGGACTGGGCGCGGTTCTGCCCGGCATATCCGGCGGCGTGCTGAGCGTGATCTTCGGTATCTATAAACCGATCATGGAACTCCTCTCCAACCCGTTTAAAAACTTCAGATCCCATGTTCCTCCGCTGATCCCGGTATTTATCGGCGGCGTCATCGGATTCCTGGGAGTGGCCAAAGTCCTTGCATTTTTCCTTGAGGAATACCCGGATCCGTCGGTCTGCGTCTTTATCGGACTGATCACCGGAATGCTCCCGTCGCTGTTCCGTGAAGCGGGCGAACAGGGGCGCAGCAGGGGTTCATTTATCTCCATGATCGTCTGCATGATCGTCATCTTCGCACTGCTGATCGGACTGCAGATGTTCTCGATCGAGGTGAAGCCGAATTTCGCCTGGTATCTGTTCTGCGGGTTCTGTCTGGCGCTCAGTGTGATTGCTCCGGGAATGAGTTTTTCCACGCTGCTCATGCCTCTGGGACTTTATACGCCGTTCGTGGACGGGATCGGTAATTTTGACATGAGCATCCTCGTGCCGGCAGGCATCGGGGCTGTCGTCACAGTGATCTGTCTTGCCAAAGCGATCAATGCACTGTTCGACAACTTCTACTCTATCGCATTCCACGGCATCATCGGGATCGTGATCGCAGCCACAGTCATGATCATCCCGGTATCCGGTTTCACAAGTGCGGGAACAGCAGTTGTAAATATCATCTGTATCGTGGTCGGTATCGTGATCGCGCTGCTCTTAGACAAATTTAACAGCAGGGTAAAGGTGGAGTAATCCGCCTGCCCTGCTGTTTTTCTTTATCCCGGCTGTTCACCGCGAATCCATCTTCTGAGCAAAAATGTACAAAAGTAAGGAAACGTATATATATCGCCGCTGTATCTGATATTCGCATCGCACAGCTTGATTCCCCACCTGATGTCACTGTATTTTCCACTTTCAATCAATGTACGCAGTGACTTGGATCGTCCGCTTACGGCCTTAACCTCTACAGGCACAAGGCAGTCTCTTGTCCGTACAAAGAAATCTTCTTCCAGCGTAGAGTCTTCTCTCTTATAGTAATACAGTCCGTATCCGGATTTCACCAGCGCCTCGCCAACAATATTTTCATACAGCGCACCTTTGTACACTCCCAGATTCTTGTTTGCACGCAGGTCATCCTGTGCTTCATCATCCAGCATGGCGACCAGCAGACCGGTATCTGCAAAATACAGTTTAAACTTCGTATCATCGTAGTTCCCTTTCAATGGAAGTTCGGGAAAATTCAGGTTATAGCACATGTTGATCAGTCCGGCATCCCACAGCCATTCAATACATCCCCGGTAATCCCTGAACCTTGCGCCTCTTGCGACCTTGGATATCTGGAACTTTTTGTTATCTTTTGCAAGCTGAGGCGCGATATGATTGAAAACATTCAGGATCCTCGTCTGATCCATTCCATCCGCATATTTTCTTATATCTTCCTTATAATCTGCTATAAGCTGCCGCTGAATCTGCAACGTTCCCTCGAACGTTCCCCTTTCGACATATTCCCGCACAACAGCCGGCATACCTCCCAGAATACAGTAATCCAGAAACATCTCCCTGCAGACATTCATCGTAACTTTACTCAATGGCATGGATTCTCTCATATGAACCAAAAGCTCCTCAACAAATTCTTCTCCGTAACCTTTGGCCCATAAAAATTCCTCAAAATCCATTGACTTCATTTCATAATCCGTTTTATATCCTACACTGTTACTTTCAATTCTCTTATAATTAATTCCAAGAAGAGATCCACTGCAGATTACATCATACCTGCCATCTATCTTAAAAAATTTCAACGATGTAGCAATATCCGGAAAATCCTGTATTTCATCAAATATAATTAATGTTTCCTTTTCTGTAAATCGCTTAGATGGATCAATCCGTGAAATATTCTTTATAATATCTTCCGTCCTGTATCCATCTTCCAGAATCATTTTATATTTAGGCTCTTCCACAAAGTTGATAAAAACAACCTCTTTATAATTCTCTTTTCCAAACCGGCTGACAGACGCTGTTTTTCCTACCTGTCTTGCACCTTTTACAATTAACGGCTTTCTCTGCGGATCCTTTTTCCACTCTGTTAGGAAGTCATCTGCCTTTCTTCTAAGATAAATCATCCTGTCACATCCCTTCGCTAAGATTATTATATCCGCGCAAGTCCGTTTTATCAATATCTCTCACAAAAAATGGGTGTATTTTTACAGATTTATCACATTTTTATAGTGTATTCACTTTATAAAATTGCAAAAAGATGAGCGTATGTTGTAAAATCATCAGAAATCACTTTTAATCATCTGGTTTACTTCTGTTCAATCTCATTCACTGTCCGAAAGACAAAGTCCCTGCACAGACGAACTGCTTTATCCGCCCTGTCAATATCCCTCTCTGTGGGAATAAAACTATCGTCTCCCGGATATCGGGTTGTAAAATAAAATCCATCGATCCTGTCTAATGCATTCTCCGTTTCATCTGGAATATCAATGCCCATGTCCCCGGATATATAACGCATCAATCTTCTGTATTCATCCGTCCTGCCATATGTCTCTCCCCTCTCTTTTTATATTTTCAAAATAAAGTGTATGCTCGTTTTTCCATTCATCACTTACCACAACTTTTAAATCCACTTCGGGCAAATGCGTCTCTGGAGGATTCACCCGGCTTTTCAGAAGGATGATCTCATCTCTGAGCAGATTGATATCCACTGTCGGTTTCAATTCCAACATCAGATCCACGTCGCTCTGATAAGTCTGTTCCTCTCTCACGCAGCTTCCGTACAAATACAATTTCGACACATAAGGAGCCACCGGTGATTCCTCGATCTGCCGGCGGGCATACTCGATCGCTTTCTCACTGCGTTCCTTATAAATTTTTCTTATCTCAGGTGAATTTTTGCCTGAAACGATCATGACTGCTCCTTCTCATCTGATATAATAATCGTACCCTACGCAATTATTATATCATTCCGTACTTGACTGTAAACCCTCTTTACACCATATAATCTGTTCAGATACAGCATCAGGAAAGGGGAATAACATCTATGACGATCAAAGAAATCGAAAATCTGTCCGGCATGACAAGAGCCAATATCCGCTTCTATGAAAAGGAAGGACTCATCTCTCCTCAGAGAAATGCCAACGGCTACAGAAATTATTCGGAAAACGACCTGAATATACTGAAACGCATCCGGCTTCTCCGGACTCTGCATCTGAGTCTGGAGGATATCAAGTCTCTGAGCAGGAATGAACAGGAACTTACCGGTCTGCTCATACGGCATCTGAGAGTTTTAAGAAAAGAAAGCACGGATCTGGAACAGGCCGTGACTGTCTGCGAGCAGATCTGTAAAGATCAGGCGGCCTATGAGAGTTTTGACGCCCAGCACTACCTGGATCTGCTAAACGCATCTCCTCTTGAAGTGCCGGCGGAGCTGCGGGAGGACTCTGTTCCCAAAGTATCCTCTCCCTGGTGCAGATACTTCGCCCGCACAATAGACATGGCCGTATATATCAGCCTGTGGTATGCCTTTCTCTCTCTCGTTCTCCATATCAATATTATGGAAACCGGACTGACGGGCACAGTCCTTGACATCGTCGTCTCCGCGTGTATCCTGCTTCTGGCAGAATCCTTTATGCTCTCACGGTTTGGCACGACGCCGGGAAAATTCGTCTTTGGGCTGCGCGTAACGGCAGAGACAGGCGCCTGTCTGACATGGAGCGAAGCATTTCACCGTACATGGACCGTGCTGAAAAGAGGATCAGGTCTTGGTATTCCCATATATGATATTATACGGGAATACAAATCTTACAAAGCCTGCAAACGTGGGGAAACGCTTGACTGGGAAGAAGAGACAGTGCTCTGGCTGGATGAGGGACGGGTTCCTCTTGGGATCCTCGCATCGATCATCGGACTTATCCTGTTAAACGGCGCACAGCTCCTGATCTGGCAGGCGGGTGCGCTCCCGCAGAATAAGGGGGATATCACTGTCGCAGAATACGCCGAAAATTATAATGACATGCAGGAATTCTATCAGATCGACCGGCAGTTGAATATGCCTGAGATCTATTTCCTCTACGGGATCGAAGATTCCCGCCTTGTCCTGGATAAAGACGGGGAGTGGGAAAAGCTTTCAGGAGTCCCGTATATTATCAATACGGCGGAGAACTATGCAGAGCTCCCACAGCTTCACTTTACAGAAGAAAACGGCGTCATGACCGGTCTTCACTTTTCTGCTTCCTATGAAAATGAAAACGTAACAGTCGCTTCTTTCGGCGACCTGATGGCCGTCTCTGCACTCTCTTTTATATGCGCGCAGGACGACTACCACATACTGCCTTCCGCGCCGTCCCTTATCTACACGCAGATCCGGTTAAACGGCGACAATTTCTCCAGCTTCAGAATATCCGAAGCCGGAGTAACTGTAAAATGTATGATCGAGCACAGCGGATATGAACTCCGACCGGATGATATGGGAAACAGTCACGTACTCGTCCCGGCATACGGAAGCCAGCCCTCATTTTCCATCAGTTTTTCTGTGACGAAAGAAGCGCTCAGCCCCGGCCATCCGTGATGGCCGAACTGCTGCAAAACTTATGCATCTTATAGTAATAATAAGGCACAAGCGGGATCAGAGCCGCGATCCATGCCGCCGGGTCGGAAAGACATACCCCCACATAGCTGGCATGCCCGGCCACGATCATTACAATGGCGCTTCTTGCCACAAGCTCAAAAATACCTCCCAGCATCGGGACGAGGCCGTATCCCATCCCCTGCAGTGTATTTCTGTAAAGAAAGATACTGCCAAGGAACGGATAGCACCAGAATACAGAGCGGAAGTATGTTACCGCAGCATCCACAACTTCCGTCTCTGACGGGCTGATAAAAAGCCATATCATATATCTGCCGCCAAAGTACATAACTGCCATGAGGATCACGCTCCATATAAGGATCATGATATGGGTACAGCGCACGCCTTGTTTCACCCGGTCCATCATTCCCGCGCCACGGTTCTGCCCCACATATGTGGCGATTGCCGCTCCGAACGCTGAAAGTACTGTACCAATAAGGTTCTGCAGCTTGCCTGCTGCAGAGAAGCCTGCCATGTAGATCTCTCCATATATATTTATCGCTCCCTGCACGATGATCGTGCCGATCGCCGTGATGGAGAACTGCAGTCCCATAGGGATGCCTAGCGCCAGAAGTCTTCTGAAACTTTCCAGACTGATCTTAAAGTCCTCCCGTTTCAGATGTAAGATTGGAAAACGCTTCAGTATGTAAATAAAACAGAGTACAGCTGAAATCCCCTGTGCGATCACGGTCGCATATGCGCAGCCTTCCACTCCCATCCCGAATATAACAATAAATGCGATATCCAGCCCCACGTTGAGTACCGCTGAGATAATCAGAAAATACAGCGGCGATCTGGAATCACCCAGCGCCCTTAAAAAAGCAGCCAGAGAATTGTACGCTGCGGTAACAATAAGCCCTGCGTAAATGATCTCCATATACAGCTTCACATCCGGCAGGATATCATCCGAATAGTTCATAAGCCTTAAGATCGGCTCGTTCGCGATCAGGAAACCGACTGTCATGAGAATAGAAAACACAGCGGACAGATAGACTGACATGGCCACATAGTGGCGCATCCTGTCATACTGCTTTGCCCCGAACCACTGGGATACAAGGATCGCGAAGCCGCTGCTCAGCCCGTTGAGCCATCCGGTCACGAAAAACATCAGCGAACCCGTGCTTCCGATCGCCGCCAGAGCAGGCACGCCGATGAACTGCCCTGCCACGATAGAATCTGCTATATTATAAAACTGCTGAAAGACATTTCCCAGAAACATCGGGATCATAAACCGTATGATCAGTTTGACCGGGCTGCCTGTCGTCATGTCGTGTATCTTGTTATCCATACCTGTTCCCTGCCTCTTTTCTTCTTTAATAGACCGTGGGTAATTATACCCCCAAACATCAGCAGTTACAAGTATATTTTTTCATCGCACAAAACACGGGATGAAACATCCGTTTCCGGATCTTTCACCCCGTATTCCCGTACAGTTTTCTATTTTTATCGTCTTCTATCTTTTTACATTGAATGCCGCAAATCCCGGATATACTGCACTCCCGCCCAGTTCTTCCTCGATCCGCAGGAGCTGGTTGTATTTCGCCACACGTTCGCTACGGCTCGGTGCGCCGGTCTTGATCTGGCAGGTATTGAGTGCAACTGCGAGATCAGAGATGGTCGTGTCTTCTGTCTCACCGGAACGGTGTGAAGAAATTGCCGTGTATCCCGCTTTGTGCGCCATTTTGATCGCCTCCAGCGTCTCGGACACAGAACCAATCTGATTTAATTTGATCAGGATAGAGTTACCGCATCCCATATCGATTCCCTTTTTCAGTCTCTCTGTATTTGTCACAAACAGATCATCTCCCACAAGCTGAACCTTATCTCCCAGCTCTTTCGTCAGGATCTGCCAGCCTTCCCAGTCCTCCTCGTCAAGGCCGTCCTCAATGGAATAGATCGGGTATTTCTCCACAAGGGATTTCCAGTGCTCCACAAGCTCCGCGGAAGTAAATTTCTTACCGCATTTCGGGAGTACATATTCTCCTTTCTGACTTCCTTTCCACTCGCTGGAAGCCGCGTCCATGGCAAGCACGAAATCTCTGCCCGGTTCATATCCTGCCTGACGAACCGCCTCAAGAATGTATTCGATCGCCTCTTCATCGCTTGCAAGATCAGGAGCAAATCCTCCCTCATCTCCCACAGATGTTGCCAGTCCTTTGGACTTCAGAAGTGACTGGAGTGCATGGAATACTTCTGTACACCATCTCAGGCCCTCTGCAAAGCTCTTCGCCCCTGACGGCATGATCATAAACTCCTGCACATCCACTGTATTTGCCGCGTGCGCCCCGCCATTTAAAATGTTCATCATAGGAACCGGAAGACGGTTGCCGTTTACGCCGCCAAGGAAACGGTACAGCGGAATATCAAGAGAGACAGAAGCCGCTCTCGCGCATGCAATGGATACCGCAAGAATCGCATTTGCCCCGAGCTTTGATTTATCCTTTGTGCCGTCTGCTTTGATCATCGCTTTGTCTACTGCATAGATGTCGCTTGCATCCATGCCTTTCAGCGTATCGTTGATCACAGTATTGATATTATCAACAGCCCTGGAGACACCTTTCCCGCCGAATCTGTTCTTATCTCCGTCTCTTAACTCGAGCGCCTCGAATTCACCTGTGGAAGCGCCGCTGGGAGCCGCGCCTCTTGCCACGATTCCGTCTGCCAGATGTACCTCTGCCTCAACTGTCGGGTTTCCTCTCGAATCAATGATCTCCCGTCCGATCACTTTTTCAATCTCTAAATAATCCATATCTCTTTGTCCTTTCCTGCGGAAGATCCCCGCCCGGTTCAGGCATTTCCGGGCAAAGGAGTTTCCATGATTCATTCACATATAATTAGCACTTGCTAACTATATGTATATTAACAGAATTAAAAGATTTAAGCAAGGATTTTATTGAGATTGATTATCATTTATCAAAATTAAACCGATTATCGAAGTTATTTTCTCCGATATTGTGCATAATATACTGAAAGGATTAATTTATTCTATTCTCATAATCCTGCAACTCATGAAAAATGCTGTCGATTATTGCCTTACTGCCCTCTGTTCGAAATCGTCGAGCAAGTTTTTTGCTGCTTGAACGCTTTGCTTTTCATACACCAGATATTCTAAAAACTTGTTTAAGTCATTCTCGGTGTCTATCGTCATAATTACTTCATAGTCCATATTTTGTCCTCATATCCGCTACAACATCGTCTGCTCGTCTACATTGTCCCTGATCAGCATGTTTCTTTGATTCATCAAGTTTTTCAGCATACTTTCTTCTGACATAGGAATATATGGACTATTTACAGTTGAATTTCTCCTTATCTCGAAAGGAAATCCATTATACGCTACTGCCTGCGTGAGAAAAATGCGAATTGCCGTTGTTGTGTCTGTTCCAAGATCTTTAAACAAACTGTCTGATTTTGCTTTTAACTCGTCATCCACTCTTACCTGTATTGTACTAGACATATTAATCCCTCCATATTGAATGAATTTCATTCATTTATTTCTTAGTCATTATTATAAGACAATTTAATTTCCCATTCAATATATTAGTAATGAATTTAATTGTATTTTCAATGCCTTAGCAATGAATCATTATGAGGCGCCCAAGTCTCCAAACAGAACAGATTTCACTGGAAACCAGAATTTACACAGATCTTCACCTATATACAGGATCACTATCAGACTGTGACACTTAAGGAACTTTCCCGTGTGTTCAACTACAGTGAAAGGCTGCATTCCCGTTAAAGGAGCGCAGCCAGTTTTTTCACATCTCCCATTTTCGTTGCCCAGCTCGTCGCAAACCGCACGACCGTGTGGGTATCATCTTTCTTTTCCCAGTAACTGAATACCACATATTCTTTTAATCTGTCCATCTGAGCATCTTCCAGCACCACGAAGATCTGATTTGTAGGAGAGTCTATAAAGAATTCGTATCCTTTTTCTCTTAGTATCTGTTTCAGCTCATCTGCCGTATCAATGGCGTTTTTCCCGATCTTCAGATAAAGATCATCGGTAAAGAGAGCGTCAAACTGAACGCCGGTGAGTCTTCCTTTTGCAAGAAGCGCTCCCCTCTGCTTTACCTTTGTCACAAAATGAATCGGCGTATTTTCTTTCGGGAAAACAACAGCTTCCCCGCAGAGAGCACCCACTTTCGTCCCGCCAATATAAAACACATCACAGTATTCTGCCACATCTTTAAGCGTCACATCTGTGTCCGCTGCGGCAAGCGCATATCCGAGGCGCGCCCCGTCCAGATAAAGAGGAATCCGGTATTCACTGCAGACTGCGGATAATTCAGCCAGTTCTCCTTTTGTATACAAAGTGCCATACTCTGTCGGGTGAGAAATATAGACCATTCCCGGAAATACCATGTGTTCATGGTTTTCATCCCTGTAAAAGGTATTCAGATATTCTTCCAGATCCGCTGCAGATATTTTCCCGTCTGTCTGGGACAAAGTAAGGACCTTGTGTCCGGTCCACTCAATGGCTCCGGCCTCATGGGTACCCACGTGCCCTGTTTCCGCCGCGATCACGCCCTCATGGGAGTCCAGTATGGAACTGATCACGATCTGGTTCGTCTGGGTTCCTCCAGTCAGCAGGTATACCTCTGCATCCGGACATCCGCAGGCGGCACAGATCTTCTCCTTTGCGGATGCTGTATACCGGTCTGTCCCATATCCCGGAAGCTGTTCCATATTCGTCTCGATCAGGCGTTTTAATACTTCTTCATGAGCGCCTTCTGAATAATCATTTTCAAAATAAAGCATTATCTGTCCGCCTTTCTTCGAGCTTTTGTACGTTTCCTCCCGACAGCTTTTCTGCTGACCGCATTTTTCCCATTTACTTTTTTGCCGTCCGCATTTTGGGCATCTGCTTTTTTTCCGCCCGCGGCTTTTGACTTCCGTCCAGCCTGTTTCTTACGCACGCTGTATCCGAATGTTCCCAGTTTTTTGCCCAGATCCAGGTATTCCCCATGGGAGTAGGCGATCAGTCCGGTACGGTTCAGATCAAATTTCCCGTTTTCATCCATATATGCCTCGTCCACCTGCACTGCCGTCACTTCCGCGAGAAACATATGATGGCTGCCCAGTTCCTGAATGCTTTTTACCTTGCACTCGATATTAACCGGAGCCTCTTCGATCACAGGCGCATACTTCAAAGATGACGCGCTGCCCTTTGTCAGCCGGCACTCTTTCCACTTGTCCACATCCCTGCCTGAGCGGACGCCGCAATAATCTGTGGCATGGGCAAGTTGTTTTGTGGTCAGGTTAATAACGAACTCTGTGCTCTCTTTTATCATGTGATAAGAATATCTCTCCGGGCGGACCGATATATATGCCATAGGCGGATTCGTACACACAGTTCCCGTCCATGCGACCGTCAGTATATTACTGTTGCCCTCTTTGTCTGCCGTGCTCACCATAACGGCGGGCAGGGGATAGATCATATTCCCCGGTTTCCATGTCTGTTTTGCCATACTTTTTACTGATTCTCCTTTTGTACAGTGCTGTCATCCGGCGGCAGTACACACGCGCCTCTGTCCCGGCCTTTATTGCTGAAGCGCGCCTACCAGAGTGGGTACGAGCTGTTTCTTCCTCGATACTACTCCTTTAAGCATAATTGTCTCCGTATCCTCCGGCAGATCGTATGCACTTAAGATCTTCTCTCTTGCCTCCGGCCCGCAGCAGAGGAGCTCGGAGGATTCGGTAATAATGTTCGTCAGCATGAAGAAGATCATATTGAGCCCGTGATTGCTTCGCGCTTTCTCGAGGTAGGGCTGCACAGTCCTGCGGATCTCTTTCAGTTCATCTGCGCTCATGGAATTCACCTGTCCGACTCCGAACACTGTATCGTTGACTGTGAACTGTTTGAAATCAAGGAAGCAGATCTCTTCCGCGCTCTTTCCTTTTAAGTTGCTGCCCGCATTGAACATCTCCTGAGCCAGCGATTCCACATCCACGCCCGCGATCTCAGCGAGCTTTCGCGCAGAATTTTCATCCATCGGCGTACAGGTCGGCGAACGGAACATCAGTGTGTCTGATATGATAGCCGAGCAGAGTAGCGCTGCGATCACAGGTTCAACTATGATGTCCGCCTCCTGATACATCTGATAGACGATCGTCGCAGTACATCCCACCGGCTGATTGCGGAAAAATACCGGCCCCATCGTCTCGATACTGCTCAGTCTGTGATGATCGATGATCTCGAGGACTTCCGCCTCGTCCACCCCGTCCACCGCCTGATTCTTCTCATTGTGGTCTACAAGGATCACCTGTTTTTTTCTTACATTTAAGAGACGGCGTCTGGAGATAAGCCCGAGGAATTTCCCCTTATTGTCGACGATGGGGAAGTCGCGAAAGCGTCTGCGCGCCATTACTTCTTTAACGTCGTCCACGTAATCTTTCATCTTGAATGTGACCAGATTCTCCTTTGTCATAAAGTATTTGACCGGAATGCTCTGGTTGATATGCTGGGCCGCTGTAAATGTATCATGAGGAGTCCGTATGATAACGATCTGTTTCTCCTCGGCCTGGCGGAGGATCTCCTCAGAGACTTCCGCGTTCTGACATACTACCATACAGCTTGCTTCCATATCTACCGCGCATTTCTGGGCGTCTTTACGGTCTCCCATGATGACCAGGTCGTCCTTGCTGATAAAATCTGACATCAGGATCCGGCTGGACGCGGCGATCACAACCTTTCCTTTCAGCAGATAGCTGTGCTCATTTCCCGTAAGCACCTCGCCGTCCACCGCACGGGCAATATTGCGGTACTGGGTTCTTGCTTTTGACAGGATCATGCTGTCGTACACTTCCATATAAGTCTTCGCAATATCCCCGGTCGTGATAACGCCCTCCAGTTTCCCCGCTCTCGTCACCGGCAGCGTATGTATATTGGACTCCTGCATCTTCTCCCATGCCGTGCGGATGGACACACTGCTCTTTATCCCGTCCACCTCTTTTAATTCCACGTCCTTTATCTGTTCCCGCAGATCAGACAGCAGTCTTGGCACTCTGACGCCGAAACGCTCCAGCACATATTGGGTCTCTTCGTTGAGCTGTCCTGCTCTTCGGGCCTCATGCGGCCGGTTGGTCAGTTTGGTCTTCAGCGCCGCATAGGCGATTGCGGAACAGATCGAATCTGTGTCCGGGTTCTTATGTCCTACGACATATACTTTTCTTGTTTTATCTCTGCTCATATAAGCTGCTCCTGTCATGTCCTGACCGGCAGCCTCATACGGATGCCGGCACTCGGTTTTTCTGTCGCTCTTCGCTCCCTATTAAAGATTGCCATTTTTTTCTCAGATAGTCAAGCCGCTGTTGTTTTTTCTCCGTGTTTTATGGTATAATAATCGCGCAAAGCGCGATCCGAAGCAATGTGATCGCTTCGCCCTGCTACGCAGGGATTATACCGGCAACCCACGGCCTGAAAAGTAAACGGCGCTGCGCGCCGCTTCCTTTTCTGCGCACGTGGTATACTGATTGCGTTGAAAATCTAAGTAAGTTGAGGTGCTGTACAATGAGCGAAGAAATGAGAGAAGAATTACAGGAGAATGAAACTGTTGAGACAATGGCCGACTATGAGGATCATATCGACGACGCCAATCCATGGAACAGGGTTACGGAATATATGGAGAAAAAGACTGTCCTTCCCGTCAAGGTGGAGGGTGTTGTAAACGGCGGCGTTATCGTTATGGTCGAAGGCTTAAGAGGATTTGTCCCGGCTTCCAAGCTGTCTCTGAGCTACATTGAAGATCTGGAGACATACCTCCTGAAAGATATCGAAGTACAGGTGATCGATGTGGATCAGGCAAATAACCGCCTCGTGCTCTCCGCACGCGAAATCCTGAAAGAAAAAGAGAGGAAAGCACGCGAGGAGCAGATCGCGAACTTAAAAGTCGGCACTGTATTGAAAGGCAAAGTGGAAACACTGCAGAATTACGGCGCATTCGTCAAACTTGAGAACGGTCTCTCCGGCCTGATACACGTATCGCAGATTTCCCAGAAGAGGATAAAGGTTCCTGCAGATGTGCTGAATGTCGGCGATGAAGTCAGAGTAAAGGTCATCGGCATCAAAGAAGGCAAAGTGAGTCTGAGCATGAAAGCGCTCGAAGAGGCAAAAGAGGAGCCGGCAGAAAAGGTTGTTCTTCCAAAAAGTGAGGATATCGGAACGAATCTCGGAGATCTGTTCAGGAATCTGAAGCTTTGACCGCAGGACTGCTGCAGTATCCCGTTCCTGCCCGGAATGAGGATAAACAGACGAAATATGTTTAAATTTCAGGCTCTGAGATCCGGCAAAACAGATCCCGGAGCCTTTCCTCATGCAAGTCAGATCCCTGCGCTCCTATACGCATACGCTGCAGAGTATCTCTTCAAGGGCATTTTTGCTGCTCGTGTGACATCTCACCACATTGGCGTTGCAGCGTCCCGCTTCTTCCACCGCACACCGCACCATCTTATGCGAGACAGTGTTTGTGAACAGCACGATCAGATCCGGGCTTCCGATCTGTTTGCTCAGGGAAGCCGACATCTGTGTAAATACTTTCGCCTTGCAGTTGAACTGTTTGCATATCTTTTTGTACTGGCAGACCATCCTGTCATGGCCCCCGATGATAACGACACTCATAACGAAACCTCCTGTAGAAAAGTAAGATATTGTCTTTTTGTTAGTTAGTTCTATCTAACCCGTATCATTATCATACATGAAAAAAGAACAAATATCAAGATATTTTTGATATTCGTTCTCATTTCTTTGTTTATTACATTCCCGGATTATGATCCTGATCTTGTTTTATATGCCCTGATCCCGTCTTTGAGTCTCTCCAGACCGTCCATTAACCGTTCTCTCGGACATGCAAGGTTCATTCTGAGGAACCCGTCGCCGTTGTGGTACTCTTTCCCGTCGCAAACATACAGTCCTGTCTGCTCCCGCAGAAATCTCCACAGTTCTTCTGAGTCCTCTGTAATTTCCCGGCAGTCGATCCACAGCAGATAGGTCGCTTCCGCGCGGATCGCCGTCACATGTTCTATCTCACGGTCGATATATTCCTCTGCTGTCTTCCTGTTTTCCCACAAATACGCGTTCAGCTCGTCCAGCCACTCTCCTCCATGCATATATGCGGCGGCCGGCGCGATGGAGGCGAACACGTTCGGCTCCGCCGCCTCATCCGTATTCAGGCCCCGGTTCACCTTATGCCGGATCGTCTCGTCCGGCACGATCACAGCGGACGTCTGTATCCCCGCTATGTTAAACGCTTTCGTCGGAGACACACACGTAATACTGTTCATCCTGCACTTCTCCGATACAGATGCAAACGGCACGTACTCTCTTCCCGGCTTTACGAGGTCGCAGTGGATCTCGTCGGAAAGTACGGGCACGTGATGCTCCGCGCACAGTTCGCCGATCCTCTCCAGAGTCTCCTCATCCCAGATCTTTCCCACGGGATTCTGGGGATTGCACAGGAGCAGCAATGTCGTCTGCGGATCTGAGAGTTTTTCCTCCAGGTCTTCAAAGTCGATCTCGTAGACGCCGTCTCTGAGCCGCAGCCTGTTCTCAAGCACATTTCTCCCGTTATTCAGGATAGAATTGAAAAAGATGTTGTACACGGGCGTCATGACGACGACTTTCTCAGCAACGGCAGTCATCTTTCTGATAATGCTTGAGATTGCCGGGATCGTTCCGGTGCAGAAAAGGAGCCAGTCTTTATCTATTTCAAAATGATGCCTGCTGCTCCACCATGAACGATATGCCTCATACCAGTCGTCTGTCAGCACCGTATAGCCAAACACTCCGTGAGATGCGCGTGCGGAAATAGCGTCCGTCACCGCAGGAGCCGTGCAGAAATCCATATCCGCCACCCACATGGGCAGTTCTCTGTCCGTCACATCCCATTTCAGAGAGCCGGTATTTTTACGGTCAATTATTTTGTCAAAATCATATTTCATATTTTATCGTCCCTCTCCCGTCATCTGTCTTATGCAAACTGACCTTTGCACATGTGTTTATCATATCAGTTCTCACATACAGATTTCAAGCGCAGGCGCACTGCTTTTTATGTTCTATATCATTACAGATGATCTTTGTCCTGGAGGGATCGGTCTTATCTTTCTCAATGACCAGATCGCCGATATGGTCTGCACGGATCGTACCGCCGGACGGATTGAGCACGCTGTCGATCTTCCCATGGATGTCCGCGTCTACTGTAGAGTACTCAAAGGCCAGCGTCGTGTTGATAAGTCTGCAGTTTTTCATCACGAGGTTGTCGATATAGCACATACCCTGCAGGCTCTCGATCGTACAGTTCACCAGCGTCAGGTTCTTCGCGTTCCATCCCAGGTACTCCCCTGAGATAAAGGAGTCGAAGACAGTCACATTCTCACTGTTCCAGAAAGCGTCTTTGGAGAGCATTTTCGCGTTGTGGATCTCTACATTTTTTGCCCCGTCAAAAGAATAGTTGCCGACCAGCTTAAAGTCATGAATGGTCATGTCGCTGCAGTTCATCGCGAAATAGTCTCCCTTTGCCGTCACGCGCTTCATCTCCACCTGCCCGCAGTTCCACAGCGTCTCCTGTGCGTTCGGGAAATCCACATTTTCGAGAATAACGCCATGGCATCTCCTGAAATTCTTGGGCGCTTCGATCAGGGCGTTTCTCACTGTGATGTTGTCCGTGTACCAGACTCCCGCCCGGGCCATCTCAAACCAGGTGCAGTTCTCAGCGAGAATATCTCTGCTGTACCAGAGCGGATATTTCCATTTGAACATGCTGCCGTACAGTTCGATGTTCCTGCTTTCCTTGAGCGGGGATTCCCCGTTGTCAAAGACCGTATCGTAGATTTTCATGTCTCTTCCCATGAACAGAGGACGTTCTCCCGTCAGGTATTCCTGTCTTATTTCTTTATTCTTGTTCATATTATCTCTCCCTTTCATATCAGTCCTGTCTGGTCATGCTGTATTTTTTCTTAACTGATAGAGCAGATAGTCCAGACAGGATATTTTTCGCTCTTCGCTGTGCACATTGTTCAGCAGCCCGTCTCTGTGAAGCTCGAGCAGGGCGATCTGCCGCTCGATATTATCTTCATCGAAATATTCCATAAAATCACGGATCATCTCCTCCCCGCATCCTGCGTCTTTCAGATTCTGGATGAGATGTTTTCTGGTATCCTGTTCCATATCCGGTCATCCTTTCATCAGAGCTGAAACTGTATGTACAGTGCAGCCTTATATCCTTTATCTGGTTATATTTTATTTCAGTTTTTATGATATCGCAAATATTTATATTCAATACTCATGCATAGTTAAAAACTATTCATTTTACAGTTATAGGTGTCTGCGTGCGAAGGCTTCGTATGATTTGTCACGGTTAGTGAATATTCGCGGCCGTTAT
>CALWAR010000090.1 GCA_944375765.1 uncultured Mediterraneibacter sp.
TCTCACGGCCGACAAAATTCATATCTGTGGGAACTTTCTTATACATGCTGATTTTCCTTTCTTTCATGGCCCGACGTCATCCTATATCCATTGCGGGCGCGCTCTCGCTCGGGCCGTAACGCAGCGGTACATAAGGCTGCAAAAGACGCAGCCTAAATACCGGCGTTACTCTACGGCCCTTAATGGATATAGGATGACATCGGGCCGTGCCAGAACGGGGCTTTGAATCAAAACCGGGAGAGATGGGGACTTTCTTCCTTTTATCGGTGCTTTATCCCTTTTTGAAAGCATATTCCTGAAGACATCTATGTTTTTCAGCGGGCTGAAGCACCTGCCGGTCTGAACCGGCTTCCGGGGAGTCCTTTTTCTATCGGATTTTAGAATGCTCCTGGTTTCGGGGAGCCGGGCCGATTGATATGTCCATTAAGGACCGTAGAGTAACGCCGGCACTAAGGCTGCGTCCTTTGCAGCCATATGTGTCCGCTGCGTTACGGCCCGAGCGAAAGCGCGTCCGCAATGGACATATCAATCGGCCCGGCGGTGTCCAAAATCCAGCTTTCTAAGATCTGATAAAAAAAGGCTCCCGTCCTGCAAAAGGACGAAAGCCATCTCTCGTTTTAACCACCTGTTACAACATACTTGAACTTTTTTCACCCGTATACACACTGTCTTATCCTGTGATAAAAGCAATTCAGTTCGCATATGGTATCCTCTAACGCGGGATTCGCGTCAGCCCTTACTCTCTTATTCTGTCTGTATCTTCCGTAGGCTTTGGGGGCTGCAGCTCGGGAGTGATCTTCGGAAATATCCTACTGATGCCGGGCTCGCACCACTCCCGGCTCGCTGAGATGTTCGGATAAACCCTACTGTCTCCGTCATAACCTTTGCTGTTCAAATTGATACAAGGCTAATTATATAGACAGAGCCCGAAATAGTCAAGGGTTTTCCTGAGATTTTCGACCAGGCCGCAATACTGAATTCCACCGTCTTTCCGGTATTATAACAGAGTAGTACATATGATCCCGATCACTCCGACGGCCAGGAATACCAGTCCTGCACCTGCGGCTTTTTTTCTCCTGTTTATCTCTCTTGTGCCGCTTTCACTCATATTTACGATCGGATATTTTCTTCTTCCGATCAAATACATAAGCAAATTGCCGGAGTTATTGCCGCTCATTGTAAAAATACCCCATAATTTAGGATGCTTCAGCCCTCTGGCTGTTGCGTCGATCACTGTCATGTGATAAATCTGAAACATAATATTAAACGCTCCTGCAAATGCGACTGCGCCGCAAATCACTCCTAAAACCATCCTCAAATCCATAGTATGCCCTCCTTAAAACCTTTTGATGATCTGGTAAAGTAATGCCGATGAACTGATAACCATAAGGCAAAATATCCCGGCTAAGAAATAGCGGTTATCTGGTATAAACGCATTTAATATTACCAACATTGCTACAATGATGATATTGGCAATAACAGCCCATATCATTTTTTTGTTGCTTTTTACAACATTCGTACTTTCTTCTAAATGTTCCAGCATTTTTTCATCACCTTTTAGCAATACGTCAAGACTTATAGAATATAGATTACTCAACTCTATTACGCTGATAATATCCGGGTAGGATTTTTCATTTTCCCAGTTTGAAATTGTCTGTCTTGATACATTGATCTTTTCTGCTACATTCTCTTGTGTCATTCCAGACTGTACTCGTGCGTTTTTTAGTTTTTTACCTATTTCCATATTCCGATTGCTCCTTTCGGCGTCATTTTCATATATTGCGGGGCAAATGTCTATCAAGTATCTTCGACATGGTCCTTTTTCCTTGTCAAAATTCTTTGACAAGTCCTAAAACACGCCTGGCTTCGGGATATGGACCGCCCCTACGACCTCGGCGACAATGAGATCCATCTTGCGTTTGAAGCGGATGATTTCGACGCGGCATTTGCCAGACATAAAGAAATGGGATGTGTCTGTTTTGAGAACCCGAAAATGGGGATCTACTTCATCTCAGATCCTGACGGCTACTGGCTCGAGATCGTGCCTGCCAAAAAAATAATCCCTCTGAAGATCTCACAAACAAATATGCCAAAAAGCGGAGACGTAACTTTTCCCGTTATGTCTCCGCTTTACCTGTCCAAACCGGCAGTCATTCCCCCCCGGTACTCCAACAGCGATTACAAATATTTCCAGGCTCTACTCTCTCTGATAACCCTCGTCAACGATCAGATCGTCTCCGTCTGCCGCTGTGGTAGCAAGGAGATCACATCTCTCGTTCTGAGGATGCTGGTTATGCCCTTTCACCCATATGAATGTCACTTTATGCCCCTCTTTTGCCTGAAGCAGACGTTTCCAGAGATCCACATTTTTCACAGGCTCATTTTTCCCCCGTTTCCAGCCTTTTGCGATCCAACTGTCGATCCAGTGCTGATTAAAGGTATCGACAAGATACCTGGAATCAGAATACAGCTCTACTTCGCAGGGTGTATTCAGAGCTTCCAGACCTGCGATCGCCGCCATGATCTCCATACGGTTATTCGTTGTCTTTACATATCCCTGGGATATCTCCCTGATATGAAGCTCACCTTTTTTATCCGTATACTCCAGTATCGTCCCGTAACCCCCCGGGCCTTCCGGGTTGCTCCTCGCAGCGCCGTCTGTATAGATACGTACGTTCGCCACTGTTTTCACCCCCTTTCACAGCGGATATTCCAGGTAAGCCGCACTTAGAAGATATGGTAATTCACAACCAGCGCTGCAAAAACGATCGATACCATCGACAGCAGTTTGATCAGGATATTGATGGACGGTCCTGATGTATCCTTGAACGGATCTCCGACCGTATCTCCGACAACGGCCGCCTTATGACATTCGCTGCCTTTTCCGCCGTGATTGCCGCCCTCGATATATTTTTTGGCGTTGTCCCATGCTCCGCCTGCGTTTGCCATAAAGACCGCCATCAGGAATCCCGTTGCAGTTGAGCCGGTCAGAAGACCGATTACTCCGTTATACCCGAGGATCAGACCTGTCACCACGGGAGTGATGATCGCCAGAAGCGTCGGCAGGATCATCTCATGGAGGGAGGCTTTTGTACAGATATCGACACATGTCTCATAATCCGCCTCTGCTTTGCCGTCCATAAGGCCTTTGATCTCCTTAAACTGGCGGCGTACCTCAACGACGATACTCTGAGCTGCGCGCCCTACAGAATCCATCGTAAGAGCTGCGAATATGAACGGCAGGCAGGCTCCGATGAAGATACCCACAAGGACGGTCGGGTTCATAACGCTCATGTCAAGCGCGATGTCAGCTCCCCCGACCTCCTGTACTTTCTCCACATAGGAAGCGATCAGGGCGAGCGCTGTAAGCGCTGCAGATCCGATAGCAAAGCCTTTTCCGGTAGCCGCAGTCGTATTTCCGAGGGAGTCGAGCGCATCGGTACGTTTTCTGACCTCCGCCTCAAGCCCGGCCATTTCAGCGATGCCGCCCGCATTGTCCGCGATTGGTCCGTAGGCGTCAGTTGCAAGCGTGATCCCCAGAGTGGAGAGCATTCCTACTGCCGCCAGGGCGATGCCGTAGAGACCTCTCGTCGCCTCGATAAATCCGCCCGACAGCGCATATGCCGCCATAACGCAGATCGCTATGATAACGATCGGAACTGCTGTAGAGAGCATTCCGAGACTCAGTCCGCCGATGATGATCGTAGCAGAACCTGTCTCCGACTTATCCGCCAGTTTCTGCGTAGGTTTGTATGTATCTGATGTAAAGTATTCGGTAAAGAATCCGATCAGAACTCCCGCGAGCAATCCGGCGAGGATCGCCACATAGAATCCTATAAACTCCCCGCCAAGGATGAACCATACAAGCGGGAACGCAATAACCGCGATAATAATCGCGCTGGTGTTCGTACCTCTTCTCAGCGCTTTCAGAAGTGTGCTCTGGTCCGTGCTCTCGCCTGTCCTGACAAGCAGCGAGCCTATGATCGACGCAAGCACTCCGACTGCCGCCAGAACCATCGGGATCACGACCGCATTTACTCTGTCTACAGATTCAATCTTATTAAATGCTATAACCCCGAGGGCACACGCCGACAGGATAGAACCCACATAAGATTCGTAGAGGTCTGCGCCCATTCCCGCAACATCCCCCACATTATCGCCTACATTATCTGCGATAACAGCAGGGTTTCTCGGATCATCCTCGGGGATGCCGGCCTCTACCTTTCCTACAAGGTCAGCTCCAACGTCTGCTGCTTTCGTGTAGATACCTCCTCCGACACGGGCAAAAAGAGCCATTGAAGATGCGCCCATACCGAATGTGAGCATCGTACTTGTGATGTCTTCGATTGGAAGGCCGAATACAAGCTTAAGCAGAAGATACCAGATCGAGATATCCAGAAGTCCCAGTCCCACCACTGTAAATCCCATGACTGAGCCGGCGGAGAAAGCCACGTTCAGCCCTCTGTTCAGACTTTTCCGACAGGCTGCCGCAGTCCTCGCGTTCGCCCTGGTCGCGATCTGCATGCCTACGAATCCTGACAGGCCCGAGAAAAACCCTCCTGTAACAAAAGCAAAAGGAACGAACCATGTCAGAAGTCCGAGTACCGCCATCACAAACAAAATGACAAACATAACAGCAAAGAACCCTGTCAGGATCTTATACTGACGGCGGAGATACGCCATTGCCCCCTTATGGATGGATGCGGAAATCTTTCTCATAGTATCGCTCCCTTCCGGGAAACGGAGTACTTTCTGCGCTCTGCTTGCCACAAACAAAAGCGCGATAATGGAGCCGCATAGTGTCAGTAGTGCCAATTGATTGTCCATTTAAATCTCTCCTTCCATTTTTGTCTGTATTATGTAGTTTATTATATCATCTTTTCATCAATTTTAATATATTTTTCTGATTATTTTTTAATTTTTTGTCTATTTTTTATACAGTTAAAAGGCCAGGATCAGACACATCACTCAAATGCCTGATCCCGGCTTTATCTTATCACATATGGAGACTTGCCGGTTCAGAACTCGAACACAGCCACCCCATACGCGGGCAGGGGATATGCGATAGAATATTTCTGCCCGTCGCACTCCTGTTTCTCCGGTTTATAGATCAGCGGTCTCTCAGCCCCCGAGCCGCCGTATTTCTTTTCGTCACTGTTGAGAACCAGTTTTAACTGTTTTCTTCTTGGCACGCCGACGCGGTAATCCGGGCGTTCCATCGGTGTGAAATTGCACACAAACAGCAGGTTCTTCTTATTGTCTCTGGAATGTCTCACGAAGCTGTAGATACTGCGGAAGATATCGTCCGCGTTGATCCACTCGAATCCTTCGGGATGTGAATCCATCTCATACAGCGCCTTATTCTTTTTATACAGGTGGAGCAGATCCCTGTACCAGTTCTGGACAGCCTGATGCTCCGGTTCTGCCAGCAGAAACCAGTCAAGTTCCCGTTCCTCACTCCACTCGCGGAGCTGTGCAAACTCCTGCCCCATAAAGAGCAGTTTCTTGCCCGGATGCCCTGTCATGAATGCATAACCCACTTTCAGATTTGCATATTTATCAAATCCAAGTCCCGGCATCTTGTTGAGCATCGAACACTTCAGATGCACCACTTCATCGTGCGAAAGAACAAGAATATAGTTCTCACTGTAAGCGTAGGAACTTGCAAATGTCATCATATGATGGGCATTCTTTCTGAAATACGGATCGAGTTTCATGTATTCTGTAAAGTCATGCATCCACCCCATGTTCCATTTCAGGCTGAATCCAAGCCCGTCGTCTTCCGGCACGCCTGTCACTTTCGGCCACGCGGTAGATTCCTCGGCTATCATAACGGCTCCCTTGTTCCTGCCAAGGACGACAGAATTAAGATGTTTAAAGAATTCGATCGCTTCCAGGTTCTCGTTGCCGCCGTATTTATTGGCCACCCACTGACCGTCCTGCTTACCGTAGTCCAGATACAGCATGGAGGCCACGGCGTCCACACGGAGCCCGTCCACATGATAATGCTCGATCCAGAACAGTGCGTTCGCAATGAGAAAGTTTCTTACTTCCGGCTTGCCGTAATCAAATATCTTTGTCCCCCAGTCCGGGTGTTCGCCTTTGCGCGGATCAGCATACTCAAAAGTTGCTGTACCGTCAAAATCCGCCAGACCATGCGCATCCCTCGGAAAGTGTGCCGGCACCCAGTCGAGGATAACACCGATGTTATTCCTGTGCAGCTCATTGATCATATATGCAAAGTCCTCAGGCGTTCCATATCTTGATGTCGGCGCATAATAGCCTGTCACCTGGTAACCCCAGGAGCCGTCGAACGGATGCTCAGCCATTCCCATCAGCTCCACATGGGTATATCCCATGTCTTTTACATATTTTACGATCGCATCAGCAAATTCTCTGTAAGTATAAAACCCCTCGTCGTCTCTTCCGGGATGTCTCATCCATGATCCGGGATGCACTTCATAGATCGACATGGGATTCTCCTTGTGATCCCATGTTTCGCGGTGCGTCATCCATGCCTGGTCCGTCCATTTCAAATGAGAGATATCTGTCACACGAGAGGCCGTCCCCGGCCTGAGTTCAGCATAATTTGCAAAAGGATCCGCTTTAAATATGCGCTTTCCCTGCTGAGTCTCAATACAGAACTTATACAGATCCCCCTCTCTTACTCCCGGTACAAAGCAGGTGTAGATGCCGACCGGCTCCTGCCGCTCCATGTAATCAGCTTCAAAATCCCAGCCGTTGAAGTCCCCCACTACTGCAACCCGGCGGGCATTTGGCGCCCATACCGCAAAATACACGCCGTCCTGACCTTTATAAGTCACTTTGTGCGCGCCCATCTTTTCATAGATCTCGTAGTGGTTTCCCTGCCCAAAGAGATACTGGTCCAGTTCTCCGATCTCATAAGGCTGCAATTTTTTATTTGTGCTTTTTCCCTTTTTCATAGAAGCTACCTCACCGCCCGTTTTATATGATAATACATATATTATACTTTATGCTGTCAGAAAAATAAAGGGAAAAGCACAGAATAATACCGGCAGGATGCCCTGCGGGCCGCCTGCCGGTATTATATTCGCGTATTCATTGTCAGACATTAAAATCTTTTTCTGAGAGCAGGATCCGATCCGCCTCGTCAGTATTCTTTCCGAACACACGCTTCACGAGCTTCTTCGCGGATGCTTTCTGCGAATGCTGGATCGCGTCATCCATGATCCCTTTTACTTCCGCCACTGTAACTGCATGGTCTTCTCTCTGGAGCGAGTCGATCTTGCTGTACAGTGCAAGTATCCCCATCTCGTCAATGCGGTATCCGTTTTCCTGCGCATACGTCTGTCCAAATGTGACAAGTTCATCATTGATGAATATCGGCACCTCAAGGCGCGAAGTAAACTTGCGTCTGAACTCTCTGTTGGACGACAGCAGTCTGTCTATCGGCTTCCTCTGCTCCTCAAGCACAACAAGGAGTTCCCCCGTGTCTTTTTCCATTGCCTTGTTGAGTCGTGCAACCGTCTTTTCACTCATCTTTCCGGCTTTCTCTATGATAATAGCTCCGCCGTATAATTTGTCAAAGATATCGCTGATCTTCTTTTTGTTCAGGGAATCCCCTGTCACGATCGCAACTTTACCCTGGCGGATATTTCGCTGTTTCTGTATCGCCTTAACCACGTCGACCGCCAGAACGGTCTTTCCGTTCCCTTTGTTTCCGACAATCAGGAGATTACCCGTAGCGGATGTCCCGTGCCTGTTCGTGCAGTTTTTATCCTGCTCGAGGACATCGACCAACTGCTCGCTCATCCCTCTGACAGGGACAAAGTAAGAAAATAGTTTCTTCTGCTCCTCCGTAAGCCCGGCTCTCGTTCCGATTCCGCTCTGCATTTCCAGATCATAGCGCCCGTGTACAACAAATCCGGTATCTGTCATGGAAAGAGCGTCAGATATCTCATCAAGAGGCAGCGGAGCCGTTTTTCCCGTCGCGATCATCTTGGCAGTCTCTTTTCGGCTCAACGGCGTAGTGGCAGAGAGAATGTCCATATTGTCGTCATCATCGTCAGGGATTTCTCTGTCATCAGGGGTATCGGCGTGTTCCGGATTCACCCGAAATTCTTCGTCAAGATCCGGCGCTTCGTCATCTTCGTCAAAGAACTCCCCGTCATCCAGTTCTTCATCTTCTCCAAAGAACTCATCCCCGTCATCCAGTTCTTCATCTTCTCCAAAGAACTCATCTTCGTCGGCCAGTTCTTCGTCTTCTCCAAAGAACTCATCCTCGTCGGCCAGTTCTTCATCTTCTCCAAAGAACCCATCTTCGTCAGCCGGTTCTTCGTCTTCTCCAAAGAACTCATCCTCGTCGGCCAGTTCTTTATCTTCTCCAAAGAATTCATCACCATCGCCCAGTTCTTCGTCCTCGTCCAGAAGATCCTCACTGGCATGCAGTTCCCCGTCCTCTTCCAGGAGTTCTTCACTGACGTCCGGCTCTTCCTCCTCGATCAGGTCTTCTTCCACATACTCTTCCTCCCCGGAATCATCGAGATCGCTGGCCTCGTCTATGCGTAATTCATCCGCTACTTTGCCCATATTTTCACGAGGTTCTTCTTTAGCCGGCTTTCTGACCGGTTCCTGCGTATTTTCCTCTTCCGCCGGGATCACCCCCTCGATTTCATCGATCATCCGCTGAATATCCGGCGGCAGGATCTGCTCTGTCTTCTTCGTTTTCTGCAGATCCACAGTCTCCTTTTCCACTTCCCCTTTTTCTATCTTTTCATCTTCTCTGTCTTTCTCCCCGGCAATCTCCTCCTCTGTGGCTTTTTGCACTTCCTCTTCCTCGATGATCTCCTCTGCTGCAGCTTCCGGCACTTCCTCTTCCTCGATGATCTCCTCTGCTGCAGCTTCCGGCGCTTCCTCTTCCTCAACGATCTCCGCCGCTGCAGCTTCCGGCGCTTCCTCTTCCTCAACGATCTCCTCCGCTTCGGCTTCCAGCGCTTCCTCTTCCTCGATGATCTCCGCCGCTTCGGCTTCCGGCGCTTCCTCTTTCTCGACGATCTCCTCCTCTGCGGCTTCCGGAAGTTCTTCCTCGATGATTTCCTCTGGCTCCGGCTCAAAGATATCGTCTCGCTCTATGATATCCTCGATATCCTCGATATCCTCAACATCCCCGGCTTCCTCTTTCGGCGCTCCTTCCCAGTCGTTTAATATGTCTTCCAGACTCATCTGACCATCGATCTGATCCGTATCAGGAGAGACAATCTCCCTCATCTCGCCTGCCACAGTAGAAGTCTTTCTCTTCTTTTTCTGCTCGGCTTCTCTTTCCTCTGTGATCTGCTTTATCATATCGACGTCTACCACAGATTCGATCTCGCCGATCGCATCTTCAAGATCCCCCAGTTCAGGCTCAATGGTGATAGTATCTTCTTTCTTTTCCTCTTGTTCCGGATGCAGGAGCTTTCTCAACGCCTCATCAAGCGGCATCGTATCGCCGATCTTTTTCTTTTTCAGACCACTTCCCAGACCACTTCCGGCTGCGTCGCTAACTTTCTCCGTCACTTTTCCGGTCTGAGCATCTGCAGTTTTGACGTCTTCTTCCAGCCCTGGCACATCTGTTTCATCTGGTCTCCCGGCGCTCCTGTTGTCCTCTGCAGATGTGTCATCCTGATGTTCGTCGCTTGTTTTTGAATCGGCATACGTAAACACATCTGGCATCTCCTCAGTTTCGCTGGAAAGTTTTTCATATCTTTTGTCATATTTTTCCTGCTGCGACGGCGTAAGCGGCTTATACTGCATCTTCAGTTCCATCGCCTTATAGACATACTGCCCCTCGCTGAACCAGAGGATAAGGTCATCACATTCCTCAAGGCATTCGGCTGTCATTCCTGCTTCCTGATACAGCTTGGCCAGCTCATATGCCCACTCTTCAATGTATTCTGATTTCTTATACTCTTCGAGCGCTTCGATCTGCTGCTCAATCGGCGCTCTCTGCGCCCGCAGGATCTGATATCTGAGGATGTACTGGTTCGGATCTTTTGGCGCTGCCTGCATGAAATCGTCATAATAGTCTATCGCTTCGTCCACATTTCTTGTCTTTACGGCCAGTGTACAGAGCTTGCTGATAATCTTTCGGCTTCCCTCGGCACGGCGGTAAGCGAGGTTTAGCACTTCATAGCTTTTCTGATATTCTTTATTTTTTTCATAAATATCGCTGACATTTGTCAGCATTGCCGCATTGCGGACACGTTTCCAGTCGATCGTATCTGCTATTTCCGCTGCTTTTCTATATGAGCCTTCCTCCAGTAATTCAAGCATCTGTTCTGTCTTTAGTTTATATTCATACTTATCCACCGCATTCACCTCATTGAAAAATTGTTTCATCGGTCAGCATCCGTCTTTCTGATTTTTAACATAAGACCATACTTTTCAATAGTTTATCATAAGAGGTCAATTATGTCAAAAAAATGCATCTCCAATTGACATTGAAGATGCACTTTATAATTTATTTAATTTTGTCATTTTCTTCTCTATTTTAAATCGGAGGAAACTATGTAGATTTTGTTCCTGTGAGGCCTCCGCCATCTGTTATTCGATCAGCGGTCGATTTATTAAGACCTGCTTATAAATCTTCCCTCCTTCAATAACAATCTGAGGTTCATAGCAGTATCCTTAACTCTGTCACTGTCGTTCCATCCCAAGGTACTATTTTATACTTTTGAAGAACTACCCAGGTTATTCTTCCTATAATTGTTCATCCGAAACAATACCTTTCCCGATACTCTGACGGCCTACTGAATTATTACTTCTATAACTATGTGCCCTTCACTATAAAATAGTATTCTACTCGATGTTTCTTTACACATCTTTTGAAATCCTGCTATATGTGGTATCTATATTCAATACGTCTGCAAATGTTAAATCTTATTTGATCTTCACCCGGATTCCGTACTCTCCGATCATCTCTTCTTAATATAGATATTTCCGGATCAACGATCTTCCTTTCGGCAAAGGCCTCTTACATCACAGGAACTTCCATTTGCCGTACCACTGACATATTGATGATAAACTGAAACTATACTGTCCATGGGACTAACCTCCTGTTGTCTTGTATTTTTAACCTAATCGAACAATTGATATATTTTGTTCTCTTAGATAAATATCCTTTGGAGATGTTGTTTTGTCTTATCTCTTTTGGATGGTTTTATAATATCACTGTCCTCTTTATTTGTCAATACATTTTTTCGCTTTATTTTAAATAAATTTATTATTAATCTTATTTTGTTTTAATTTTCTGAAAATTATATTTTATATATACATCTTATCTATCAGACAAGCATTAATTTGAGCTGCACTGTGTATATGCTGCCCTCTCTGAATGTATATAACTCTCCCTGATGCAGCTCTGTCATCCTGCGGACGCTGCGCAGGCCTATCCCTGTGCTCTGGATCTCGTCGGTTTCTTTTTTTACGCCGTTGGAGAGCGTAGTTTCGACTCTTCCGCGATTTACACAGACTTTCACCCACACTTTCTCCCTTTTGTCTCCGTATTTCAGGATATTAGAAAAGAGATTGCTGAAGATCCGTTTGAGCATGACTTCATCCCCGTACACAGAGCTGTCAGTCCGGCAGATCTCTTCTGTCACTGAAAATCCTGCAATACGGATAAAATCGCAGTTTTCCCGTATACAGTCTGTAAGTATCGATACCAGGAGCTTCTTAAGCCGGACCGTCTCATTTTCTTCATACACGAGAGCGTATTCAAACATCCTGTCCGTAGGCGTTCTGATATCCTCTGTTTTCTTGAGACACCTTTCAATGTACTCTGCCTGTGCTTCCGGTTCGGCCCGCTTTAATCTCAGGACTTCCAGATACCCGTTCAGGACAGTGAGCGGCGTCCTCAGATCATGCGACATGGCTGTGATAAGATCCTGGTTCGCCTGTCTGCTTTCCCGCTCTCTGCGGATGTTTTCTTCCAGTGTCAGCCGCAGGGCGTCCAGTTCCCCCGCAACGATGCCGATCTCATCCCCTCCGCACGCCGGAACCGGAGATATCAGGTCGCCGACCGACATACGGATGATCGCGTCTTTCACGGATGATACCCGTTTCATCGTCCTGCCCACAAATATCAGTATCCCCGACAGAAATACGGACACGCACAGTGTGCCGCTCACTATCACATAGGGATACGTGAATCGGCTTCTGCTGTGAGAGTAATAGATAAGGTCATATGTCCCGTTCGCAAACTCGACCGGAGATTCCCCTTGTATTTCTCCGAGGATGGTCTGGCTGGACGCAAAAAGGGAACCGAAGATAAAGCGGTTCAGGATCTCCGGCGTTCTGCCGTAACGGTACAGTCCATCGTCATATCCGTAGATTGAGATCCCCGTATACTCATCGGTAAATTCATCGAGAAACGGATCTATAGCGCGCTTCGCCTCTGTATCGTCTTCTGACTCAGGCACATTGTAATCCTTTGCTGCCTCAGACACTTCGCTGATGAACTTTTCAGAATCAAACCACGTAACAAGTCCGGTACGCTCAAGGAAGTCTGCTGCGTCCGCCTGGTGTATCCACAGGAACCGATAGAGCAGAAGGCTGGCCGCAGCCATTACGATAATAAGGATGAGCAGTTTCGTCCGTATCCTCCAGTTCCTGATCCTAATCACAGCGATATCCCCTCCCCCATACGGTCTTTATGATCTCCGGCTCCCCTGGATCTTTCTCGATCTTCCTGCGCAGATTGCGGATATGCACCATCACGGTATTATTGGCTCCGTAATAATTTTACGTATTACTAACGTTTTCTTAAGAATTCTTTAGATTCGCTTCCGGTTATTTTTAAGAAAACTATACTAAGCTGTACCGGTACAGTGAATAACGCTTGTTTTATTTTCACTGTACCAGAAAGAAAGGGGGACGTAAGATCGATGAAGAAATGGTATTATTCTGCTTCTCTCATATTAATATTTATCACTCTTACTGCCGTTATCATACCGGACGGATATGTATACGGCTCAAATACAGACTGGCTCAGTCAGCATGCCACGCTCGCAGAAACTATACGGAATGCCTGTCTGGAGCAGCACACTCTGCTCCCATCCTGGATTCCCCTGGGCGGCGGCTCCAACGGCTATCAGTTTGCCTATTATGGGTTTTTAAGGCCGGACATTCTCATAGGCTGCCTGCTGCCGCAGGTCTCTATGGCAGATATCCTTATCTGGTATATGCTGGCTCTCTATCTTGTCTCTGTGCTCCTCTGCTTTGCATGGCTCAGGACAGAGGACATAAGCCCGGCCCTTTCCTGGATCGGGAGCGTACTGTTTATGACAGCGGGCTGTCTGTTCCATATGCACAGGCAGGTCATGTTCGTCAATTACCTGCCGTTTCTGCTCCTGGCATTTATCTGTATCAGGAAGAAGCTCTGGCGATGGCTTCCGCTGTGTATGGCGCTTATCTGTCTGAGCAGTTTCTACTTCGCCATATCCGCTTTTGCCGCAGCCGGGTGGTACTGGTTCCGCACGGAGGGGAAATCTTTCTGGCGGGACTCTTTCCTGAAACGCTATGTCCCGTCCGCATTCCTTGCGGCCGCAATGACCGCGGCGCTCCTCATCCCCACAGGGCTCATACTGCTGGAGCATAAAAGGTCCGGAAACGCATCGGGACTTCTGGCGCTGGCCGAGCTTTTTGCTCCCAATCCGGTCCTGAACAATCTTCTTTTCAACGAGTACGGCATGGGACTTACCTGCATATGCCTCTATGCGATACTTGCAGGACTCAGGATAAAAAGGCTGCGGATGGACAGTATCCTCTATCTCCTCTTTGGAGTATTCGGGATTTTTTCTTACATTTTAAATGCCGGGCTGTACGCCAGGCCGAAAATACTCATACCGTTTATGCCGCTGGTCATCCTGCACTGCGTACGCTATCTGAAAATGCAGAGCGACGCTTTCCGGAATAACCCGGGAACATACCGTTGTCCTCTGTGGCCGTTTATCGTCATGGTCCTGTCGGGGCTTCTCTGGTTCAGTCAGGAGCAGTTCCCGTGGATCCTGGCAGAGCTTGGTATCCTTTTCTGTCTGGCTCTCCTGTCGGGACCGTGCGCACGGATGTTCGCGGGGAAACAGGATCGGACGCCCGGAACACGGGCCAAAGAGCTTCCGGCTGTCAAAGCGGCGGGCATGACAGCACATATGGCAGAAGACATGATAACGCGTATGGCGGCGGGCATAGGCGCAGCCTGTCTTCTTCTGACCGCTCCGGTGGGAATGTACATTACCACAGCGTCCACCGAGGACTGGGTGGCACGCTCTCAACTGAAGACCAGAATGACAAGGGACGAGATCAGTCGGGCCGGTATGGATCCGCTCTGGCATTTCGACAGCCTGACGGAACCTCTGATCAGTGGAAATAAACTTCCCGACGGCATGACGCGCAGCACCATGTACTCTTCTGTCACGGATCAGGCGTACTCTGATCTGTATTACGACACGCTCATGACGCCGATCCGGATCAATAACCGGGTGGCGCTGCTGACCTCGGATAACCCGTTCATGCTGAACCTCCTGGGCGTCCGATATCTGGAGACGACGACAGACAATATCCCCGCAGGGTATGACATTTTGTATCAGTCCGGAGAAAACGTGATCGCCGAGAATAAGAACGCGCTTCCCTCTGTCTATTTCACAGATGATACCGTGTCACAGGAATGGTTTGAGACACTGGATCCTTATGAAAAGCTGGATGTCATCACACGAAAGACGGTAGTGGACAGTGCCAAAAGCCCGTCCGGCACAGATTCCCTGTCCGAAAGAGACGGCGGGGCTGACGCTCCGCCCGCCCTTTCCGCATGGACTCCCCGTCTTGCCGCCGGGGAACTCCCGGACGGTCTGGACATCCGCCCGGCGGAAGACGGCTGGGAGGTCACAGCCGAAGATACCTGTACGCTGGCGATCGATATCCGTAATCCCGTTCCCGGAGATATCGTCCTCTGTCAGTTTCATGTGGAGAATTTTTCGTGGAAAACTCCTGTCGTCATAGACGTCAACGGCATACGCAATAAGCTGTCCGGCGCTTTTGCGCCTTATCCGAACGGGAACAGTGATTTCCACTATCAGCTTTCTACAGATTCCGCCCGCGGCGTTGACAGACTGGAGATCACATTTTCCAAAGGACATTATCGTCTGACAGATGTCCAGTGGAGACTGTACGACACAGACTTTCTGACGGAGAAAGAATACACGCCGCTCGCCCCGGCGCAGCCGGATGCAGAAGATGTACAGGGCAACGGACATCGGGTACTCTCAGGCTCAGTCACTGCAAAGAGCGACGGATATCTCGCCACGACTGTGCCGCTGCAGAACGGACTTACCATACTGGCGGACGGACAGAAAGCGGAACTTGTCACTGTTAATGAAGCATTCGCCGGGATATTTCTGGAAAAAGGGGAGCACAAAATAGATATCTTCTTCTCCCCTCCCGGGAAAACGGCAGGCTGCATCATAAGCATCACATCGGCTGTCGGATACATTATCTTCCTTCTGGCGGCGGCTTTCCGGTCCGTAAGCCGATACGTAAAAAAGAATGAAAGGATGGGATCATTCATGAAATCAAAAAAGGAATTTATCACTTACCTTATAAGCGGCGGCCTGACCACCGGAGTGAACTATGTGTTGTATGCCGGGCTTCTTTTTGTCGGCATCCCCTACCTGGCTGCCAACAGCGCCGCATGGGCGGGTGCAGTCCTCACCGCCTATACCCTGAACCGGCGCTGGGTGTTCCGCTCGGAGAACCACGTGGCCGGGGAACTGGCGTCATTCGCGGCCCTGCGTTTCGTCACCCTGCTTATTGAGAATGGCCTGCTGTGGCTGCTCATAAGCCGGATATCTGCGGCACCGGTCCCTGCAAAGCTTGCTGTCAGTGTGATCACAGTGGCGGGAAATTATGTATTATGCAAATTTGGTGTTTTCAGGAAAGGAGCTGTATGTAATGGATAAGATCAGTATCATCGTCCCCTGTTATAATGAAGAAAAAGCGCTGCCCGGATTCTACCGTGCAGTTTCCGGTGCAGTAAAGGATATCGACGGCGCGGAATGTGAGTTCATCTTTGTGGATGACGGGAGCAGAGATCATACCCCCGACATCCTCGATAGTCTGTCCCTGAAAGATGATCGGTGCCGTTCTATCACTTTCTCCAGGAACTTCGGAAAGGAAGCCGCTATGTACGCGGGCCTCCAGAACGCCTCAGGCGACTACTGCGTGTTCATGGACGCAGATCTGCAGCATCCTCCGGAACTGTTAAAGGAGATGTACCATGTCGTAAAAACCGGGGGCTATGACTGCTGCGCAGGCCTGCGGGAGGACCGGACAGGTGAAGGACGGCTGCGCAGCTTCCTCTCCCGTGCATTTTACAAAGTCGTCAAACATATCTGTAATCTGGATATGGGCGACGGGAAAGGCGACTTCCGTATGATGAACCGCGCGATGGCGGATTCTGTCCTGGAGCTTAAAGAATACAACCGCTACATGAAAGGGATCTTTTCTTTCGTGGGATTTGACACAAAATGGATCCCGTTCCACAACGTGGAGCGTGCTGCCGGAGAGACAAAATGGTCTTTTGGCTCTCTGTTCCGCTACGCTGTTGACGGAATCCTTTCTTTCTCATCCGCCCCCGCAACAATGGCGGGCACGACCGGAGCGCTCCTCATCCTCGCCGCAGCGCTGACAGCCGTATTCACTGTGATTCTCAAAGGGGGTCTTAACGGGATACCGATGCTCGTCTGCCTGATCCTCCTGCTGAACGGAATCCAGATGTTTTTCATCTCAATACTCGGGCAGTATGTTTCAAAAGATTATATGGAAAGTAAAAAAAGACCGATCTATATCGTCAAGAAAAAGCGTGGTTTTACAGAACTGTCGCACGAGCATTGAACCAAAATCAGGGGGGGGCTGTGAGACGGAAATATGTCGGAAGTATTGCGCATATCTCCGTCTCTTTCTTTCACCGTGCGGTTGTCAGAGCACGATGTCATCCACTTTCTCAAACGTTTCGAGGTCAAATGACTCCACCGAATTTCCTGACACCAGATAAAATCGCTCTCCGGCATACAGTCCCCTGACATTTCCATAGAAATTCAGTTCTCTTGAAAAAACTTCTCTGAACCCCGCGCTTTCATCATAGGTGAATATTATATATTTCGCTGTGTCGCCGTATGCCAGGAATCCGAACAGATTCTTCTCTGTATCAACAAATACCGCCTTGTAATCGTATCCGACATCTGTACCGTACATATCTTCCAGAACGTATTTCTCCTCCTCTGTCACATCCGCCGGATCCGACACATCGAACATGGATACTTTCACGCCCTCCGTCGTAATCCCTTTCTCGTCAACAGCCATCCCGATGCCGAGCAGCTTTCCGTCCCCGTACGGATGCAGGTATTCGGAAAATCCCGGAATCTTGAGTTTCCCTGTCACTTTCGGATCCGACGGATCTGACAGATCCACTGAAAACAGAGGGTCAACCTGCTTAAATGTGACAAAATATCCCACGTCTCCCATAAAACGGGCAGAATACACGCTCTCATCCGGAGCCAGATCGTGGATCTCACCTGTGACGTTAAGTTCCTCATCCAGTACATAGAGCGAGTTGCTGCCCTCACTCTCCTGTATTTCCGTGTTCTCAAAAAAGTCAGCGAACCATCCCCCGGATCCGCTCCTTACGGACGACACGGTCGTGACAAGCCTTAGGTATCCTTTGTATTCATCTATGCTGAAAGAGTCATTAAGCGTACCGTCCACTTTCGTCTGTGCGGCTCCTTTGAACATACCGTCCTCATAAGCGATCTTCCTGACGGACGTCTGCGTGACGTCAGATCCCGACTCATCGTAATATTCCTCTGTGATATAGATATTCTCTGTACTCACATAGCATATGCCGCTTGTGCCAAATACCGCTTTGCTGTCTGTTCTTTCCTTTGGATCGTCCAGAGAGAATGCAGAGATGACTGTGTACTGACTGCCCATCTCCCTCTGCGGCATATAAATATCCGATGCTTTGAGCACGTCTCCCTGCACCTGAGGGATATAGTCGTCAATGCTGCCGCGCGGCGCCGCTGTGTCTGCGCGGAAATCGCTCACCACGTAGATATATCCCTCTCTGGCCCGCATCGTATCATAACTGCCGCTCTGTGAAATACTTCCCAGCTTCTCAGGATCCGAGGGGTCGCTCACATCATATGTGTCCGTATACGTGTACTCTCTGAAATATCCGTCGTGCCCTCCGGTCCCGTCGTCATATTCGCTTTTTGTATACAGCAGCACCAGTCTGTCGTCCTGCACATAGAGTTCTTCGATATAGCTGTCCTCGTCGACCTCAATATGCGACAGTTCCTGCATCTCTTCGGTTTTAATCCCCACGATCTCCACGGCACGGCCGTTCACGATATAGAGGATCTCTCCATCTATCTTGACGATATCCGCTTCCCGGACTCCATCCTCCCGGACATTTGTATCCGAATAGTCTCCCGCGGCTCCCATGGTTGTTCCTGCATAGGCGGACGAGTTTTGCTCCGCAACGACACCTGTATCCATCCCCGACGGACTCCTGCCGGTCGCAGCGTCCGAGACCGACGACGATTCCCGGGCGGAGCCATTCAACCGCGCTTCCTTTTTCCATGCTCTTTCTGCCGCCTGGATATACCCGTAGATCTCGTCATAGTTTTCTGCCCGGACGATCCTCTCCTGCCCGGAAACATTTCTCTGCCCCTGCTCTGCGTCCGCTGTTTCGGCCGTACTGTCTGTGTGAGTCCTGCTGTTTCCATACCACACTGCCGCAGTGGCCCCGGCTGCCAGGCAGATGCAGGCGGCTGCCGCTGCTTTGATGTATCGCCTGTAGTATCTGCGTCTTTGCTCTTTGTGTTTCTCTGTCAGCATCTTCTCCACAGCTTTGGGTTCCAGCGTCGGCGGGATCTGAATATCCTCAGTCATGCCGCGCAGTCTGCTGATATCTTCACTCTCATGATCCGTCTTACGGTTCTTTCTATCATCCATATGCATCCTCCTGTCCATCTGCTCTCTATATTCTTTAGCTGCATCTGCACACCCAAAATGCTTTCCCGGACATCGTCCTATTCTGCTCCGCCCAGGCTGACACGCATTTTCCCCAGGGCACGGCTCTTCCGGGAGCGCACGGTCGCTGCATTCTTCCCCAGCATCCGGGCGATCTCTTCGCTCCGATAACCGCCGAATACAGAAAAAGCCACGATCATCCGTTCCTCTTCATCCAGCTCCGCAAATGCGCGGCGCACATCCTGCTGCCCGGCATAATCCGGTTCGTACCCTTCGTCTTCACGGATATACGGATTCATCCTTTCTGATGCCGCGATCTCTCGTCCGCCTTTTGTCAGACTCTTCCTGCACTGATTGTTCAGTATTGTAAATATCCAGCTTCTGAAAGAATCTTCTTTCTTTAGAGCAGATATATTTTCGTACGCTGAAATGACAGTTTCACTCACAGCGTCCTCTGCCTCCTGCGGATGCCTTGTCATATACAGAGCGAATCTGTACAGATCTTTGTATATCCTGGAATATAGCCGGGCGAACGCTTTTACGTCGCCCCGCCTGGCTCTTCGGATCAGATCCGGCTCAGGACTGTTCTCATAATTGTACATCTGCACCCCTCCTCCTTGTGCCGTGCACGGTGTAACCGACGTCAGTTTAATTCTGTTATATATAAGAGTCATGTGGACAGGATTTTGTTGCATGGAAATTCGTGTTTGCCGGGGAGACTTTCCCCGGTAAAACGTCCGTAAACCAGGCGGATACAGTAGGATGACTCACATATTCGGAGCAGTCGGGAGTGTGATGCTTCCGGCTCCGGTTACAAAAGGAAGA
>CALWAR010000091.1 GCA_944375765.1 uncultured Mediterraneibacter sp.
CTTTTCTGACCTCATCCAGCCCCATTACTTTCAGGTTGGAATCCGCTGTCTTCGGCATCTTGTTCACTGCCCATTTGATTGTGTCCATTGTGGAACCTCCTTAATATATGAAATGTTATTGATTTACGATATTAAGAACATGCCAGCTCGAATCCGGCGCATGTTCATCCTTTGTCCATATAACTATATAAAGTAAACTTTGATATCCCCAGCAGGGATGAGACTTTATCGCCGGATTTTGTGATGAGAAATGCTCCGGCGTTATTTAAATACTGCACTACGGCGACTTTGTCGTCCTTGTTCATCATCGCGACGGGCTTGCCTACTCTGGCGATCGCCTGTTCAATGAGAAGATCGAGCAGTTCGGTCACGTTATGAGTAATCTTCTGAGGCGAACCGGACGTATCCTCCCCGTGCTCATTTGCAGATTCGGTCTGAACCAGATCGCGGATTGAGTTTTCCGCTGCAAGCAGGGTAGTGATATCGTAATTCACAGAGAAGATGTATATGATCTTTCCCTTTTCATTACGGATATAAAGGGTGCTGGATTTCAGGATCCTGCCGTCGTCTGTTCTTGTGAGATAAGCGAGCCTGTCTTTGATCTTCCCCGGATCGGAGCGGAGCGTCTCCAGCACGATGCCTGAGGGACCGTCGCCGGTATGGCGGTTGGAGACATGCCCGTTCTCAATGTAGACGATGGACTTCTCCAGCTCTTTTTTTGTCAGATCGTGAATGACGACCTCGCAGGAATTCCCGAACTGGGCGGCAAGTCCATGCGCGAGCTGCTTGAGAAAATCAAGTTTCTGATTCATTGTTTCACCTGCCCTTTTCTGAACTCCTGTCGCGGAGGAAAAAGTGTGTCTGCCGTGTGTCTCTAAACCCATCATAGCATAAAAAAATGCAGAGTCAATACTTTTTCTAAAAATTTTTTAGGTGCTCTAAAAATTATTTTGAATTTATATTGCATTTATATAATATTAATGGTATTCTATAGTCAGAAACAGGGTTTGATGTGCGATTTGCACAGCGATCTGCAAAAGCACATTGAGGACAATATGTGGAAAATAAATAAAAAGGAGAAATCAACATGCTGGTTTTAGGTAATGGAAAAGTTATCACAAGAGATGCTGCATGTCCGCTGATCGAGAACGGCGCAGTCGCGATCGACGGCATTACAATCTGTAAAGTGGGCTCCGCTGAGGAGGTAAGAAACGCATATCCCGATGCAGAGTACATCGATGCCAGAGGCGGCCTGATCATGCCCGGCTTTATCAATGTACACGAGCATATCTACAGTGCATTTGCAAGAGGGCTTTCCATAAAGGGCTACGATCCGAAAGGATTTCTTGATATCCTTGACGGACAGTGGTGGACGATCGACCGCAATCTTACGCTGCATGATACATATTTAAGTGCCATGGCTACTTATATTGACTGTATCAGAAACGGTGTGACGACGATCTTCGACCATCACGCAAGTTTCGGATCAATCAGGGGCTCTCTTTTTGAGATTGAGAAAGCGGCCAGGGAGACCGGAGTGCGTTCCTGCCTCTGCTATGAGATCTCAGACAGAGACGGGATGGACAAGGCAAGAGAGTCTGTTATGGAGAATGCAGAGTTTATCCGTCACGCGCTTCAGGATGATTCCGGGATGATCGCCGGAATGATGGGGATGCACGCGCAGTTTACGATCTCTGATGAAACTTTTGCATTGGCGGCTGCCAATAAGCCGGATGAAGTGGGATATCACATTCACGTGGCAGAGGGGATCGAAGACCTGCATCACTGCCTGAAGCATTACGGCAAACGGATCGTTGACCGTCTGATGGATCACGGTATCCTTGGAGAAAAGACACTTCTGGGACACTGTATTTACATCAATTCTCATGAGATGGACTTAATTAAGGAAACGGATACTATGGTGGTCCACAATCCGGAGTCCAATATGGGCAATGCGTGCGGATGCCCGCCGACGATGGAGCTGGTGCACAGGGGAATCCTGACAGGCCTCGGCACAGACGGATATACGCATGATATGATGGAATCATGGAAAGTAGCGAACATCCTGCACAAACACCATCTCTGCGATCCGAATGCAGCGTGGGGCGAAGTGCCGCAGATGCTCTTTGAGAACAATGCGAAGATTGCCGGAAAGTACTTTAAACAGGAGCTGGGCGTCCTGAAAGAGGGCGCGGCGGGAGATGTGATCATCGTCGACTATGATCCGCTCACACCGATGAACGAAAATAATATAAACAGCCATCTTTTATTTGGTGTAACCGGACATGATGTAATGACGACAGTGGCAAACGGCGAAGTCCTGATGAAAGACAGGAGGCTTACGAAGATCGATACGGCGAAAGTGATGGCCGACTGCAGACAGGCGGCGAAAGAGCTCGCCGGGCGGATCAACGGTTAATGAGGTGAATAAAAATGAATGATACAAAGCAGAAAAAGGACAACTCAGAATTATTTAAATGGGATGGCAATCCGTCGTTCGGGCAGGTGCTTCCTCTGGCGGCACAGCATGTGCTTGCGGCGGTAGTCGGCTGCGTGACGCCGGCTATCCTCGTGGCAAATGCCGCAAACAACGCGGGCGGAAATGTAGATATGGGACTTCTGATCCAGGTATCCCTTGTGTTTGCTGCACTGTCTACATTGTTGCAGTTATATGCTAAAAAGATCAAACTGGGAAGCGGACTTCCGGTCATCATCGGCGTCAGCTTCGCATATGTGCCGACGATGACAGCCATTGCCGCACAGGCTAAGGATGTTGATACGATTTTCGGAGCCATGATCATCGGCGGTATCGTGGCGATACTCGTAGGCCTTTTCATCCGGCAGATCCGCCGGGTGTTCCCGCCGCTCGTGATCGGAACGGTTATCCTGGCAATCGGTCTGTCCCTTTACAGTACGGCGGTCAACTATATGGCCGGAAATTCATCCAACACATATGAAGTGATCGTGGAGCAGCAGGGTAAGACAGAGGCTCTCGTGTTCGGATCCTGGCAGAACTGGCTGGTGGCGTTTATTACACTGGCGATCGTCGTTCTTTTGAACCATTACGGAAAAGGACTGTTTAAGCTTGCTTCTATCCTGATCGGACTTCTCTGCGGATATGTAGTGGCGCTGTGCTTCGGAATGGTTGATTTCTCGGCGCTTTCTTCCGCGGGATGGTTCCAGGTCCCGATGCCTCTTGCTTTTGGGATGAAGTTTGATGTGTCGGCGATCCTGCCTTTGGCGATTCTGTTCCTGGTTAATTCGATCCAGGCGATGGGTGATTTCTCCGCTACGACGACAGGCGGTATGGACAGGCTCCCGACAGATGATGAGCTTAACGGCGGTATCATCGGGTATGGCGCCAGCAATATGGTAGGCGCTTTGTTCGGATGCCCTCCGACAGCTACATACAGCCAGAATGTAGGTATCGTCGGTTCCACGAGGGTGGTAGTAAGAAAAGTGTTTGCTGTTGCAGCCATTATCCTGCTCATTGCCGGGCTGATCCCGAAGTTTTCTGCGCTGCTTCGGACAATCCCGCAGTGTGTGCTGGGAGGCGCAGTTGTATCCGTATTTGCTTCTATCGCTATGACAGGTATCAAGCTGCTCGTGACTGAAAAACTGACCTACAGGAACACAACCGTTGCAGGACTTTCCATCGCTATCGGCATGGGCGTCTCCTTAAGCGACGGCTGCTTAAACCAGATGACGGAAAGCATCCACAATGCTCTTAACATGAGCATGAGCCTGGAGAGCTTCCAGTCCATCATCAACAATACATTTGCATCATCGCCGGTCGTGCTGGCGACCATATTTGCAGTGATTCTGAACCTGATCCTGCCAAAAGACAAGCCGGATGCGCAATAGAGGCGTATATCGGCAGCAGGCCGGATACCGGATACAGTCAGCGGCGTCACGCTGCCGGCAGAAAAACGGCTAAAATAACAGGAGGGAATAGCTATGAGTGATATTATGAGACCGATGTCTTTTGAACAGCTCTTAAACTGGACATTGACAGAACACAAGAAGAGAGGAACCGTATTCGGGGAGCATCA
>CALWAR010000092.1 GCA_944375765.1 uncultured Mediterraneibacter sp.
GTGATAACGGCGTCCGTTACTTTCTCTCCGAGATACCCCTCTGCGTCTGCTTTCAGTTTCTGAAGGATCATTGCGGAAATCTCCTGCGGAGAATATTTCTTTCCGTCAATGTCTACCTTGTAGTCTGTACCCATCTCTCGCTTGATCGAAGAGATCGTTCTGCCTGCGTTCGTTACAGCCTGACGCTTTGCAGGCTCTCCTACCAGACGCTCGCCTGTCTTTGTGAATGCCACAACTGACGGTGTTGTTCTTGCGCCCTCTGTGTTCGCGATGACTGTCGGCTGACCGCCTTCCATAACAGCCACGCAGCTGTTTGTCGTACCAAGGTCAATACCAATTATTTTGCCCATTGTAATGCTCCTCCTTTTAATGATTCATTTTTATATTCTGATATTGGTAGATTTCAATTAATGAAGATACAACCTCGCGTTGCTCGGTGTATCGGCTTTCACACCAGGCTCGAAAAAACCTCGCTAAGTGTTCAATGCCAATGTCAGTTTGCCACTTTTACCATGCTGTGTCTCACGACACTGTCACGGTACATATACCCTTTCTGGAATTCCTCTGCGATGATATTCTCGCCGAGCTCCTCATCCTCCACATGCATCACTGCGTTATGAAAGTCAGGGTTGAATTCCTGCCCCACTGCTTCAATCGGTTTTACCCCGACCTCTTCCAGTGTGGTCATGAGCTGTTTGTAGATCTTTTCCATCCCCTCTGCAAAGGGGGTGGTTTTCTCTTCTTCCGGCATTGAGGATAGTCCCCTCTCGAAATTATCGACGACCGGAAGGATTTTTTCTATGATATCTTTCGCTCCTATCTCGTACATCTGCGATTTCTCTTTCTCCGTACGCTTGCGGAAGTTATCAAACTCTGCCATCTGACGGGTGAGACGGTCTGTAAGTTCATCGATCTTCTCATCCTTTTTGTCTTTTTTTGCTTTCTTTCCAAAAAGCTTCTTTTTCTCTGCTTTTGAAGACTGTCCATCTGCTTCCGCCTCATTTTCCTCGGCGCTCTGACTGTCTTTTCCTGCTTCTTCTCTGCTGTCCGCATCGGCCTGAACGGTGTCGTTTTCAGCAGGATCTCCCGCTTTATCCGCCGCTTTCTGCTGGTCTGCTCCGGCGTCACCGGCCTTTGCTGCTTTTACTTTCGCTTCTTCGACAGCTTCCTTTACCATATCTTCTTTGCTCATCTTGTCGCTCACCAGCTTTCTACCTTCCTATTCTTTCGGATTTTTATTGTAAATTGCATCCAACTCATTCTGCAGAGTCTTCAGCGTCCTCATGACATGTTCATAATCCATCCGCTTCGGACCAATGATACCGATGGTCCCTTTCATGCCTTCGCCAAGCTCATATGTGGCTGTCACCACACTGCAGTCTTTCATATTCTTCACCGGCGATTCGTCACCGATATACACCTGGATCGCATGGTCATTTTCACTTGCAAGTGTCTCTGTGACCAGATCTTCAAGCTGCTGCTTTTCTTCAAATGCACTGATAATCTCCTGAGCGCTCTGCTTATCGCTTAGTTCAGGATATTTGAAGATGTTCGTCGTGCCGCTCGTATAGATCTTCATGTCATCTTCCACATGGATGATCTCTGCTACCGCATCCAGTACGTGTCCGATCACTTCGCTGTGGATACCCGCCTGTTCTTTCAGCCTGGCGATCAGTCCCAGTGTGATCTGATCGATCGACATACCGTTGAGCGTCGTGTTCAGAAGCATGTTCAGCTTCAGCAGAGTCTCATTACTTAGTGTTTCACCAACCTCGATGATCTTATTCTTGATCACATTGCCGCCGAGCACGATAACCGCCACGATCTGTTCCTGATCCACCTGAGAAAGCTGGATGAACTTCAGCGTATTGCGGCTGTTCACAGGAGCTGACACCATCGTCGCATAGTTCGTGTTGGAGGCAAGCACCCTTGCCGCCTGCTGCAACACTTTTTCAACCTTGTCAGCTTTCTCAAGCATCGCATCCTCGCGCTCTGTGATCTCCTGTTCTTTCTCCTCCATAAGTATATCCACATAAAGCCGATATCCTTTGTCTGAAGGGATCCTTCCTGCTGATGTGTGGGGTTGGAAAATGTATCCGAGATCTTCCAGATCCGCCATCTCATTTCGGATCGTCGCAGAACTTAAGTTCAGTTCCGTATACTTTGAAAGAGTGCGCGAGCCGACCGGTTCTCCGGTCTCAAGGTAGTTCTGGATAATGGCTTTCAATATGATAAGTTTTCTTTCACTTAATGAAGTATCGACTGCCACCATGTCTCCTCCTTTCCCCGCTATTAGCACTCCCTTGTTTTGAGTGCTAACACCTTTCGTATATTAAGATAGCACTCACTTTTCCGTTTGTCAACCATGTTTATACATTTTTTAGAAGAAATCTGATCCACGTTTCAAAAGAAAATCCGGCTTCCCTGGTCGCCGGGTTATCTTCCTGTTTATCCGGCCCTGTCCTTTTCAGGCTCAGGTATACATATTTATAATGTCCACAACACTTCCCAGATACATACTTCCGAATAAGTTCAGATGATTCAGAAGCTGATACAGATCATACAGCTTCCTCCTGTGGGCATATCCCGACTTATCGATCGGATTCACCTCATCATATGCCGCATAGAATCTCTCCGGCAGACTTCCGAAAAGCTGCGTCATAGCCAGATCCGCCTCAAAGTCACCCACATAGACGGCCGGATCTATGATCCATGCTTTCCCGTCTTTTCCGCACATCATATTACCGCTCCACAGATCTCCGTGAAGCAGGGACGGAAATTCAGGCTCCCGCAGGTGCAGATCGAGACGATCCAGAAGACGTTCTGCCTTTTTCCTCACAACCGGATCAAAATATTTCTCTGCCATGGTAATCTGCGGCAGGAGCCGACACTCCCGGTAGAAGCCGATCCATGTCTTTTCCGGATGATTGCTCTGAAGCGTGGCTCCGATATAGTTGTCCTCATAAAATCCGAACTTCGCCCCGCTTCCTTTAGAGTCCACATAAGACAGACACTCTGACCTGTGGAGTTCGGCGAGCTGATGGCCAAACGTCTCCCAGTAGGAATGTGTCCGGGGAGAATTTTCTATATATTCAAGTGCAAGAAATGAAAAACCTCTCTGTTCATCGATCCCTGCGCCCAGTACTTCCGGGACTCCGATTTTCTTAACAGAACGCAGAGCACTCAGTCCTTTGGATTCCGTCAGAAAGAAATTCAGGTTATTAACGGAATTCGTCTTTACAAAAAGATACGTTCCGTCGGAAAGGCGCAGTCTGTATGCGTTGTTAATATCTCCGCCCGGAACGCTGTCCGTTTTTATAATAAAAACACTGTCTCCCAAAACATCTTTTATCATTTCATCAAGAGAATGATATATTCCTGGCGTCCTGCTTTTGTCCATGAACCCCGGCTCCTCCTTTATATATGTGTACATAGTTTTGTCCTCACGGCTTTTCTGCGTCCTGATACTCTATTGTCCGCCATATATCCGGATCAATTCTTTTACTGCCTCCACACTCTCGCCGACTTCTTTCGGTCTCCCGATCACGATAAGTACCGCGCCGGCCATTTCCGCGGCTTTCGCTTTCTCCTCAAACCCGCCTGCTTTTCCTGTCTCTTTCGTAACAAAGTAGGCTGCCTTTGTCTGACGCAGCAGAGCAAGATTCAGCTCCGGTGTAAACGGACCCTGCATGGCAAACAGGTGGCTTCCCTCAAAGCCCAGCCGAACACTCTCCCTTACAGCCGGTTCCGTGGACAGTACTCGTGCAAAACAGCGCTCCCTGTAGTTTTCGATTTCCGTGTACAGATGCAGTTCTTTACTGCCTGTCGCGATCAGAATATTTCCCGTCGTTTTTTTCAGATATTCCGCAGCCTCCTGCACGGATCCTGTATATATGGTACGTTCATCCTGAGTGTCTTCTCCGCTGACTGCTCTGTCTCCTGACTCCGATGTCTTTGCCGCCTGGCCGGATGAAGCCCCGTTTTCAAACGGTCTTATGCAGCGCACATAACGGACTTCTGATCGTGTCCGGACTTTTTCACAGGCTGATCTGATATTTTCCGTTACCTCCCGGGCAAAAGGATGGGTGGCGTCTATGACAAGGTGAATATCGTTTTCTTCTATAAAATGCTCCATCTCTTTTTCATCCATACGCCCTGTAAGGATCGTGATATTCGCAAGACGCTCAAGCAGGTTCTTCCCGTAATCTGTCGCCACACTCACGAAACATCTTATGGAATGTGCGGATGCATATTCCGCCAGCGTCCTTCCCTCAGTTGTCCCTGCAAAGATCAGGATTGCGGGAGTCGTTCTGTCTGTCTCCATTTTTCTGTCCTCATTTTCCGTTCTGACCTATAGTAGCCTGATGTCAGTTTTTATGTATTCTATCATGGGATAGCCTCAGCGTACAAGAGAAAACACGCATAAACCAGCCGGCGGATATGCTCACCCGTCGGCTGGTTTAATTACTTTATGCCTTTTTGACGTTTCCTATTATTTTACGGATCGTGTCCTCACTCTCTTCAAGAGCATCTGCAATCTCGGCAATTGACCTGCCCTTTTCATATTTTTTCATTACAAGCTGGGTAATGAGCTGTTCCCTGCCCTGTTCGATCCCCCGTTCAATTCCTCTCCCATATCATTTTCCGTCGGTATATCGAAATTCGATCTCCAACGGGCACTTCACAAGTGCCACGGTCATCCCCTCCCGTATGCACTTGCCCTGTATCAGGCTTCCGGCAGTACAGCTCAGGCGTGCCGCCCGCTCGCACACATTGTCCACACCGGTCACTTCCTTCACAAATTCTGATGAAGCCGTAACATCCGATACACTGTTCAGTTCTTCGGCAGTATATGTCTCGAACAAGATACTATACTTCTCACAAAGATACAGAAGCGCCGGCTCATTTTTTTTCAGATCTATACTGGCTATACTTTTCACCCGCCTGATATCCACCCCGTTCGCAGCAAGGATCTCCAGAAAACTTTTTTCCAGAACAGCTTCCTCTATTCCCTTCCTGCATCCGATTCCCACGGCAATATTCCGGGGCAAAAGCACCAGTGTACATTCTCCTCGTTTCGTTTCTTGCACTTCGTTTCTCTTACCCTGTACATCCTGTTCTAAGTTTCCCGTTATCATAATTTGACAGGTATACTGCGCCGCATCCTCTAATGTCTTACACAGAACAATTTCCTCCGGTGGCATCCCGTTGACACTGACAGACGAATTCCCTATGTATAATGCAATCTTTTCTCCGTTTAATACCGCCGCCGATATTTTCTTTGCAGCCTCTCTGTCTGTGATCACCAGACTGTTCTTTTTGGCAAATACATCCACTGCAAACTTTCCCTGCACATCTGTAGCTGTCGTATGGACTGCCGCTGCCCCGAGCATACCTGAAATCTCATCCGCAAGGGCGGCCGCCCCTCCCACGTGGCCGGAGAGCAGCGGAATCACATAGTTTCCTTTCTCGTCGATCACCAGCACAGGGGAATCTGTAAATTTATCTTTCACCCAGGGAGCGATATATCTGACGGCAATCCCCGCCGCCCCGATAAAGATATATGCCGCTTTTCCCCATCTGTCGCCGATCAGCGAGGCTTTATCATCTGGAAGAGGGAGAATTTCCCCGCCTGCATATTTTGCAGGTGCATAACCGGTACATGCATCTGCGTCTCTTTCCAGTTGAAAATTCTTTTTCAGTTTTTCACATAACCGTCTGTTCAATTCTGTTCCTGTGCCGGTAAAACTAAGAACGATTATACTCATGTATTTTGAACTGTTCATTAACTCCGTCCTCGTCTATTACTTTGTACGCCCTAAGCCAATAATATATATTTTTAACAACTTTTACAAAAGGGCCAGCGGATGAGCAATCCGCCGACTGGTTTAATTACTTTATGCGTTTTTGATATTTTCTATTATTTTACAGATCGTGTCCTCACTCTCTTCCAGAGCATCTGCAATCTCGGCAATCGACCTGCCCTTTTCATATTTTTTCATTATAAGCTGGGCAAGGAGCTGTTCCCTGCCCTGTTCGATCCCCCGTTCAATCCCTTGCTCGATTCCCTGTTTGATTCCCTGTTCGATTCCCTTTTTTATTCCGATCTCTCCCACATAATCACTCAGGTTACACATCTGATTCAACTCCTCTCCCATATCATTTTCCATAGGTATATCAAATTCATTCTCCAACTGATGTATCTTGGCTTTTGCCTTGATGCCCGGCGTCAACAGAATGCCAAGCATCTTCGTCAGTCGGTTCCCCTTTTCTGATCCGGGGTTCAGACAGATCATAACAACCGCCAGCTTATCATATGTTTTTTTCTCATCCGGAATTCCCGGAATATTATCACTTTTGCAGATACTATAGACTTTCCATGTCTGACGGCGATCAGTGCGGCTTTATCGTCCGGAAGAAAGATGATTTCCTCTCCCGGCATCTCCGTCACAGCCTCAATCCTTTAATATCCTTAATCCTGGACAAAATCGTATTGCAGGTACACTCGACCACCCCCGGCAGCTTGTCCATTGTGTTACAGATCAGGTCTTCCATCTCTTCATTGGATGAGGCCACTGCATGGACGTGGAGTCTGCTCTTTCCAGTCACGCGGTAAATCTGTGTGACTGTACCGTTCTTCGCCAGAATCTCCGCTACTTCCGCCAATGTGTCGGGCTTTGTCTCTATCTCAAAATAACAGGAAACCGCGCCGCTGATCTTCTGAGGATTAATAATTGTCGTATATTCTTCAATGATTCCTTTCTGCTCAAGCGCCTGCACACGCATTTTGACAGCCACCCGGGAGATACCGACCTGCTGCCCGATCTCCGAGTACGACATTCTCGCATTCCGGATCAGCAGATTCACGATCTTCTGGTCCAGATTATCCAGTCCGTCCATAAACATAAGAAATGCCTCCTTTTTGCTTCACGGATCTAACTTATCTGTAATTATACTATGTATCAAAAATAAGAGTCAATATTGACATTCCATCATTCTGGAACTATCGTATATTACGAATGTTAATCTTAAACTTACGAAAAGAAATATGTGAGGTTTAAAAATGGAAAATGAACTGACTCATGGACCTGTTATGAAAACAATGCTGCGCTTCGCCATTCCGATGATACTCGGGGATCTGCTGCAACAGTGCTACAATATTGCGGATACGCTGATTGTCGGGCGGTTTCTCGGAGCAGACGCCCTCGCCGCCGTCGGTTCGGCGTTTTCCCTGATGACATTTTTAACTTCGATCCTGCTGGGACTTGCCATGGGCAGTGGAACGGTGTTCTCTATCCGGTTCGGGCAGAAAGACGAAACAGCGCTTAAAGAGGGCATACTGGCAGCATTCGTCCTTCTGGGCATCGTGACAATTGTCCTGAATGTTCTTGTTTTCGCAGGCATCGACTGGATCATCTGGTTTCTGCGCACACCGGATGAACTGATCGGATTGATGAAGGATTACCTGATCGTAATATTTGCTGGACTCATCGGAATCTTCCTGTATAACTTTTTTGCCTCTCTCCTGCGCTCCCTTGGGAACTCTGTCGTTCCCCTTGCCTTTCTGGCGGTATCCGCAGGATTGAATATCGCGCTTGACCTGTTGTTCGTCGCTGTACTGAACCGCGGTGTGGCAGGCGCAGCAGAAGCAACCGTCATCTCACAGTATGTATCCGGCATCGGGATTGCTGTTTATACACACATTAAATTTCCGCATCTGCTTCGCAGAGATGGCAAAATACGCCTGCGCAGATCCCGCATAAAAGAGATCACGAATTTCTCTGCTCTCACCTGCCTGCAGCAGTCCATCATGAATCTCGGCATCCTCGCAGTGCAGGGACTGGTCAACAGCTTCGGCACGACGATCATGGCGGCATTTGCCGCAGCTGTAAAGATCGATGCTTTTGCCTATCTTCCGGTACAGGATTTCGGAAATGCATTTTCTATCTTTATCGCACAGAATTACGGTGCAGGACAGACAGAGCGAATCAGGAAAGGCATCCGGACAGCAGTCGTGACGTCCGTCGTTTTCAGTCTTGTGATCTCACTGCTTGTCTTCGTATTTGCCAGGCCGCTGATGTCGCTGTTCATTGATGCAGGTGAAACCGCTGTTATATCCGAGGGCGTCCGCTATCTGCGCATCGAAGGCGCTTTCTATGCGCTGATCGGAATCCTTTTCCTGCTCTACGGACTGTACCGTGCGCTTGGGAAGCCGGGTATGTCAGTTGTCCTGACGATCATGTCTCTGGGCACCCGGGTAGTTCTTGCCTATGCCCTGTCCGCACTTCCTGTCTTCGGAGTCGTGGGAATCTGGTGGTCTGTTCCCATCGGATGGTTCCTCGCGGATGCACTGGGTATCGGATACTATATCTTCAAACACAAAAAGCTGGTCCCTTAGACCGGCTTTTTGCTTAAAAGGCAGGAATAATTTGTAAATACCTCTTCTGACATTTCATCTTACCAACAGCCAATTGGCACGAAACGGACGCATCAGGTTCCAGTACCTTGCGCCTGACAAACCAAACTCCCTGACCAGCTCCCATTTTGCCGTAATGCTCCGCACATCCTCAAACCAGACGATATGCTCCATCCCGTTCTTCCGGTATGTGAACCACGGGCTCTGTGAGATCTGTGCATATTCGATGGACGCTCCGTTTTCTGCCGCGATTTCTACTGCCTCTACATTCCCGATCGATCTCGCCCGGGTGATCCCCCGCTCATAAGGCAGCGTCCAGTCATATCCGTAATTGGGGATGCCAAGTATGAGCTGGCCCGGCTGGATCTGTGTCACCGCATACTCCACCACTTCACGAACTTTGTCAAGAGGCGCTACCGCCATGGGCGGACCGTAAGTATATCCCCACTCATATGTCATGAGAAATATCGCATCGGCATTCTGCCCCAGCAGTGCGTAATCCACGCCTTCAACCAGAATCCCCCTCTGCCGATCCGAAATTTTGGGTGCTACAGCAACGGTTACTTTATAGCCGTATTCATTCATCTTCTCCCGTACTCTGCCGGCGAACTGTGCGTACTGCTCTCTGTTCTCCGGCAGGATATACTCAAAATCAATATCCACTCCCTCGTACCCTTTTTCCTGCATCATGCCAAGCATCTGTTCGATCAGCCTATCCTGCAGCTCCTGATTTTCCATAAGGACTTTTATCAGCTGATTATTAAATGCTCCCTCTGAAGAAAGCGGCGTCAGCACCATCCATGGCTGTGCCCCGGCGCTTTTCGTCCGGTCGATCATCCACTGGTCATCCTGCATCGGCGCGACGAGATTTCCTTCAAATGTAAACCCATAGGAAAACATAAGCATCTCGCTCAGTGCCGTGAGCGCCTCTTCCAATACAGGCGGATCAATAAACGGATAGGCATATCCTCCGATGATCAGCCCCTCTCCAAGCCCGCCGGTCTCTCCCTCTCCTAAAAGAAGCAGCGCCTGACCGGGCACAAGTCTGTCACTGTATATCAACTGATTATCAGATATGATCTTCTGGACAGGGATCTGTGTCTCATTTGAGATTTCTTCCAGTGTATCACCGTTTTTCACTACGTAGATCATAAAATCACCCCCGCAAGGAAAGCATATGCTCTCCCGCGGGGGATTATGACTCCTCCAGTTCACTCATCTGTTACAGACGGACTGATTTGTGCCTGCACAAGGATCAGACCGTCTGTAAACAGATGTAAGGAGCGCCTTTTCATGAGCAAAGGAGCGGCAAAGCCGCAGTAAGCACGCAAGTGCGGCTTTGCGAATGGCGCGTAGTGAACTGAAACCTATCAGGCACACTTCCAATCCGGTTATGCGTACTGACTGTTATACAGCTCTGCATATGCGCCGCCGGTTTTCAGCAGTTCCCGGTGATTTCCCTGTTCGATGATGTTCCCGTTCTGCATGACGAGGATCAGGTCAGCATCGATGATCGTCGAGAGCCGGTGGGCGATGACAAAGCTGGTTCTTCCTTTCATGAGCTCATTCATGGCCTTTCCGATCTCCATCTCTGTCCGGGTATCTACACTGGAGGTCGCTTCATCCAGGATCAGCACTGCCGGATCACAGAGCATCACCCGTGCGATCGTCAACAGCTGCCGCTGCCCTGCGGAGATATTCTCCGCGTCGCCGCTCAGCCTTGTATCATATCCTTTGGGAAGCGTCCGGATGAAGAAGTCTGCTCTCGCAGCTTTCGCCGCAGCAATGATTTCATCCCTGGAAGCACCCGGGCGTCCATATGCGATGTTCTCCGCGATCGTGCCGTCAAAGAGCCAGGTATCCTGGAGCACCATGCCGAAATTTCCCCGAAGCCCTGCATACGTCATATCTGCGGTGTCCATACCGTCCAGCAGGATATGCCCGCCGTTCACCTCATAGAACCGCATCAGAAGATTAATGAGCGTTGTCTTGCCCGCACCGGTACTTCCGACAATGGCAATCTTCTGCCCCGGCTGTACAGTAAAGCTGATATCTTTCATCAGAAGCTTATCCGGCACATAGCCGAACTGCACATGGCGAAATTCCACATGCCCTTCTGCCGTGCCGGCTGCAGGAATGCCCCTGCTTTTTCCGGTCTCTGTTATCCGTACATTCTTTTCCTGTGGATCGGGCCGTATCTCATTTTCGTCCAACAGTTCAAAAATCCGCTCCACGGACGCAATGGATGATTGCAGGGAATTGATCATATATGCCGCCTCCGTCAACGGTTCAGACGCCTGATATACATACTGGAAAAACGCCTGAAATACTCCGACTGTCAATACTCCGTCCAACAGGAGTTTCCCCGCAAACATGGCGATCACTGCCTGCCCGAGCCGGTTCACAAGACGGATAAAAGGATTGACTGCATTCATCATAAAGTCTGCTTTTCTTGATGTCTCCGCAAGTTCCTCCACAGCCTCTCTCATATCCTGTGCACTCTTTTCTTCTCTGTTAAATGCTTTTATGACAGTACGCCCGCTGTAGGACTCTTCCACCTGACCGGTCACGCGGCTGACCGCCTGCTGTCTCCTGGCGGCATAGCGCAGCGTCTTTCCCGCGAAAAATCTGGTCGAAACCATGGACAGGATAGTAAACACAAGAAAGACAATTGTAAGTCCGATATGGAACCGGAACATCATGATCAGAGAGCCAGCCGCCATCCCGACCGCTGTAAACAGTTTCAACAGGCCAGTCTGCATCACCTCGGACATTTTATCCAGGTCATTCGTCGCCCGGCTCAGCACCTCCCCTGTCTTATGATTGTCAAAAAATGACAGCGGCAGACGGTTTAATTTCTCACTTATCTTTGTCCTGAGTTCCAGGCTCAGCCGTTCGGCAAAGCTTGCCATGAGGAAACTCTGGAATGTATAGAGGACGCCTGTCACCGTATAAATCAGAAGCAATATGGCAATCTCCCGGCCGACCGGATCCCACGTCACACGGAACGTACGCTCTCCCGCTAAGGCCGCGCGGATTTCCTGAAAGAGAATATCTACAATCTTCGCGCTGTAGACAGGAGCCGCCACAGAAAGTATGGTATAAAATATTACAGAAACCGACACTATGATAAGGCGGATGCGCTGTCTTCCCATGGACATCCAGAGACGTCTCACGGTCGTTCCCGCATTGGAGGGTATTTCAAAATCCATATCATCCGAATACTGTGTCGTCTCATTTTCAGCCATGCTGCGCGCCCCCTTTCATCTGTGATCTCGCAATATCACGATAGATACTGCATTTCTCCATCAATTCTTCATGTCTTCCGATCCCCGCGATCCTTCCCTCGTCCAGTACAATGATCTGGTCCGCATTCAGGATCGTATTGATCCTCTGTGCGATAATAAGCACAGCGGCGTCTGACACCTCCTGTTTCAGCGCTTTTCTGAGCGCTGCATCTGTCTTAAAATCCAGAGCAGAGAAACTGTCGTCAAAAATATAGAGATCTGCCCTTTTCATCAGCGCCCGGGCAATGGAGAGTCTCTGTTTCTGCCCGCCTGAGAAGTTCGTGCCGCCCTGGGCAACATGGGCGTCCAGCCCGTTTGAAAGACTACTCACGAAATCTGCCTGAGCAACAGAGAGAACGCGCCGCATCTCCTCTTCCGATGCATTTTCATTCCCATAGAGAAGATTGTCCGCGATGGTACCGGAGAACAGCCATGCCTTCTGTGGCACATAAGCGATCCGGGCCCTGAGTTCTGCCTGTGTCATATTCCTGACATCTGTGCCGTTGACCGAAACAGCGCCTTCCGTTACATCGTGAAAACGCAGGATCAGTTGTGCAAGCGTAGACTTCCCGCACCCTGTTCCGCCGATCACGGCTGTAGTCTCCCCTCTCCGGCATGTAAAGTCGAGACCGGACAGTGCATATTCATCCGCATCCGGGAATCGGAATGAAACATGATCAAACTTCGCCACAATATCTTCTGCATGTGCAGACGGGCTTATTTCATCTGCACTTTTCATTCTGTCACGTATCTCCGGCTCTGTCTCAAGGACTTCCTGAATACGCCGGATGCAGACCCGCGCTCTCGGCAGAAGTATAATGACCATCTGCGCCATGATGATGTAAAACAAGATCAGGATCGAATATTCCGTAAGCGCCGTAATATCACCGATTTCCATGTATCCTGCTCCGATCCTGTCGCCGCCCAGCCACAGAATGGCGACAATGCAGATGTTGATCACGAAGAATGCCGTGCTTTCCAGTCCGGCGAACAGAAGATTCGCACTGATGGAGGTCTCTGCGTAATCTTCAAAGGATTTCCGCATCCGTTTTTCTTCATCCTTTTCCTTGCAAAATGCGCGGACCACCCGCACACCTGTCAGATTTTCCCGGAGCACAACGTTCATCCGGTCGAGAAGCTGCTGAAGCCTGCCGAATATCTCGGACGCTCTGCGCGTCACGATGAGTGCCAGCACGATGATCAGCGCAGTCACACCGATCAGCAGGAAGCCCATCACCGTGTCGATAGCGAACGCCATGGCAACGCCCATCACACATACTGCCGGAACCGGCAGCACCATCTGGATACACCAGACGACGGACTGCTGGATGATATTGATATCATTAAGGGTGCGCGTGATCATAGAGCCGGTTCCGAACTGACTGAAATCATGTGCTGAAAATGTAAGCGATTTCTCATAAACGGCATTGCGCATATCACGCCCCAGTTTTGCGGACAGATCAGCGCACAGCCAGCTTCCGGTCAGGGCGCCTGCTCCGGCAAGGATCGTGACCGCCAGCATGGCAATCCCTTTTTCGATAATATATTCCAGATTTTTACTCTCCACACCGATATTGATCATATCCGCCGTAAGTCTTGGTACAAGCAGACCGCCCGCCACATCTAACAGCATGGCAAGGATCGTAAAAACACATAACCGTCTGTATGGTTTTAGAAATCGTAATACTGTCTTCATCCTTCCTGCTCCCCAACCATTTTTTTCACTCCTCTGCGGAAATTCTCCACATACTTCTCATACAGACAGATAAACAGCTCCCGCTCATCCGGCTTCATGCCAAGTAAAGAATCATTCTCCAGCTCTATGACCGGGCGTATCTTCTCCTCAACTAACTGTCTGCCTTTCTCTGTCAGAAAGATCTTCTTATCTCTGCCTGTTCCTTTTTCCAGATACAGGATGCCTTTCTTCTCCAGATTGCGCACAGAAGAATTGATCGTCTGCTTGCTCGTGAACGCTTCCCGGCAGATATCTCTTTGAAGGCATCCGTCTCCCAGTGTACAGATTGCGTACAGGATAGAACCTGCACTATCAGACAATCCTGCATGCAGCGCAATATCGTGATAAAGATCTTCCAGTTCCTTGTATAACCTGTTAAATTTCTGCACTTCTGTTTCCTGATGTATCTGCATCTTCCTCACTCCTTAGTCTGATTTCGTACCAAGGATTATAGTCCGAAATCAGACTAATGTCAAGCATAAAGATAAGAGCGCCATGATCTTAATATAACAGTTCAGCCCGCGCCACTCGTAAAACCGCACTTCGTGCTTATTGCGGCTGTCGCCGCTGTTTTACTCATTGACGGGTGCTCAGTTCATCTGACGATCAGTTACCGGATTTTTATGCAGGCATAAATCCGTCTCCTGACATCAGATGGCTGAACTGTTACATCTCAATTTCATGACGCCCTTTCATTTACAGCTTTTTCAACGCCGGTATCCCGTCCGCCGCAAGACTGTCAAATCTCCACACATCCTCGCTCCATCCGAGGATCTCCGTATAGAATGCTTTCTCTTTCACCTGTTCTTCCGTAACCGTGAATATCCGGTCCGTGTTTGCCTCATTCATACTGCTCTGACTGTCCGAAGTCTCCAGCTCGTACGCGCTGCTCGTAATGCCGAGTACATCCCATCCGGAGATCCGGTTCGCATTGACACCGGTGCTCAGGCTGACTGCACTTTCTACAGTTGCGCTTCCGCTCTGCGGTCCGCCGATGATGCCTCCGTTGCCTACCGGATCCGGAGCTGTGATACTGACCTTTGTCACTACTCTGCGTATAATTCCGCCGCCCTGCCATCCGGTAATTCCTCCGACACGGGCGCCCATCTGATGACGGCTTGTGCCCTCGATGGCGCCGGTAACGATACAATCCTCCAGAATCCTGCCGTCAAACTGGCCTGCAATGCCGCCTATCGTATTATTGGACCGGATCGAGAGATTCTCCGCCGAGATCCGTCTTATCTCGCTGTTCGAAATGGTTCCGGCAAGTCCTCCCGCCTGATTGGCGTCATTACGGATCGTCAGGTCTTTCACTCTGATATCTTCCACGATTGAATTCCTGATATCATTGGCAAGGGCGCCTTTCTGGGTATTATTAGCAAGGTTCGTGCCTTTGATCGTCAAATCTGAAACGGAAGCCCCGTCCATTTTCTCAAAAAGAACCGCGTCCAGCCCGGAGATGGTATGGCCGTTTCCGGCCAGTTCCCCGGAAAATGTTCCGGCCACCGCAAAATCAGAGAACTCCGATGAGCTGAAATCAAGATCTGCCTCAAGTACGTACTGTTTTTTCAGAGATTCAGCAGAATCACCGATTGCAAGGAATTCTTCCACAGTTGTAATCTTCCTGTCATCCACCGTCACGCTCATGTCACCGTACTCGTAGTATCCTTCTGTCTTAGTCTTCACAAGCGGAAGCGGCATATCCGTGCCCTCCACTTTAACATTCCCAAGTGTCACTTTCTTTGTTTTCACTGCGAAGAGCGCCTGCGCATCCCCCGCATAAGAAGGCGTGGAAATAGTCAGATCAGTCACCTGCGCATACTGCAGATCCCCGAACATCGGATACTTCATTCCCGTCGCACTGTGACCGTTTCCGTCCACCACCCCGATGAATCTTCCCGGAATATAGCTTCCGCCGGAGGCTGTTACATTCGTAAAATCTATATCCTGTTCCAGCCTGTAATATCCATATGGATTCTGCGCGGCGTATTGGATCAGTTCTTCTGCAGATGTGACCGGTATCACCGCCGGGCTCTCATAAATACCGCCGGTGCTGAAGTCCCCAGTCACACGCTTGACCATACCGTAGATCATCCGTTTTGTCTCAAAGCTCTGGTTCGTGTTTCCGTTCACTGTATCGGCCTCAAATGCTGCCTTAAACTGCGCAATGACTGCGTCTTTATCAAAATACGGAATCTGATCCAGCTTCTGCGCCACTTCACGGTAACGGTCCAGCTTGTACTCTCTCCATGTGATATTCGGATCGCCGGTGATCTTGCGCAGTGCGTCCAGATCATTTTCGCTGAGCGCGGACATATATACCTGATATCCTTTTTCATAGCCTGCAAGAGCAAGCATCTCCTGCCCCAGCCGCTTGAACGAATGAGTGTCCGGCGAGCCGCTGTCATTGTGGGACTGGTACCAGTTCATTGTATAAAATGACTCGAAACCGTAGCTTCCGTCTGTGGCCGTGCCCACCTTCTCCGGATAGGAGGATGCATTTCGGACGGAGATCTTATGATCCCACAATGCTTCCATGCTGTTCAGGTTCATGGCTCCGATCTCCTCCGCCGTAAGCTTTTTATAGGTTGTGCTCATAGATGCATTTCCACCTGCGGTATGTTCCGCCTGTACGGCCACTGCCGCCTGCTGCTGCGGGGTCAGCTCAAAGAACGCCTGTGCTGCCAGATAATCCAGAACATATCCCGTCTCAAACATCTTTTCATAGTAGCTGTGGACTTTCTCCGCGGAGTCAATCCGTTCATAGCTGAAATTATTGGTCATCTCCGTGCCTATATCCATATTTTTTGAAATATTGAACACCATGATACCGTCCCTCATCTCCTGGGCGATATTACCGTCTGCATGAGCTTCGCCGCCAGTTCCTTTTCTTCTTCCGGCGCCGCCGTAAAAATATCTTCCATCCTGATTGTGGGCCGTCTCATGACTGAACGTAAAGAATGTATAGTTGTCGGTTCCCAGAGCGGGACTCCACATCCAGATCACGATGGTACCGTCTGCGACGGCCGCGCTGCCGTTCAGGGCGCTCAGCATATCGACAGATTCATATACCCATTTCATGACCGGATCACGTGTTACCCCTTTTTCCTGTGCTCCGGCCGCAGCAGCCGGACTCTCCGGAAAAGAAAGCCTTGTATCAAACTGCAGATTTACAAAGCTGTTCAGCTGCTCAGCTGAATTGCTCATCCACTGCGATGATACTCCGTAGAATATTCCCATCTTTCCGGCATACTCCTTTGCAATGGCGCGGATTCTCTCCCGCTCCTGTCCGTCTTTGTTCAGATATGTCTCGTACCGGTTCATACTTCCGATCACGATCTGAGAAGGAACAGAGATTAGGTACATATCCTCCTGCGGCGCAGTCAGAACAGGCAGAACGATATTTTTCCTGGCCTCGGGCAGACCTTTCAGATTGTCCCAGATACGGTATCGGATCCTGCCCTCGTCACCAGCTGCATTTTGCTCCACCAGGATGCCCTCAAATGTATCCGCAAACCATGCATTTCCATCCTCATAGCCTCCGAGGCTTTTTGCAAAACCGCCCAGAAAATCCATAAAATCTTTCCCTGTGATATTCTTCAGCACATTATTATAGAATGTAACCGTCTGTTTCGTGGCTCTCCAGTCTGAAGAAGCGTTCAGAAGCATCTCCGTAAGCTCTGCCACATCGATATCTTCCGGCAATACTTCCCTCCCGAAAAACATCAGATCGCTCAATATCACTCCGCCATAATTAATGTGATACCATTTATCGTAATAATTGTATGCGTACAGATGTCGTTTCAGCGCATCCTCGTCTTTCATGCGTTCCTCAGTCAGTGCCTGCACGGCAGGATGTGAGCAATAGGACGGATAATTTTCCTGAGAAGCATACAGATCTGACAGCACACGCTCCAGTTTTCCTTGCACACTCTCGTTATAATAGTCCGTATACAGCCGGCTCTCATCCTCCTGCGTGATCCCCGCAATCTCTGTCTTATAGTCATACGCAGAAGCCAGCGCCGTCAGATCGGATATCACACTCTCATCGAAAACTGCCGCATAATTGTGGAACTGATAAGGGAACTGCTGCCCTTCGATTCCGTAAGAAGCCACGATATTTCCCACTAATTTTGCTCCAGTCAGGGAATATTCCTGTCTCGTATCATCTTCAAATACAATCCGCACTTTGACAGCTCTGTCCGTGCTTTCCCTGTGGATTCCTGCCACATACGCCCCCTGCTCATCGAGGGGAAGGACGTATTTGATCTTTTTGACTGCAAGGGCGTCTGATGCGGGCAGTCCGTTTCCATATTCCACCCACAGAGCCGTGTCTGCAAACGGCATGATTTCCGCCATATTGGCATAAGCCGTCTCCCGCTCTGCCTGATAGTCTTCATGACGTCTCACTTCACTGTAGGAAGGGATTCCGTAATTGTTATCCTCAACAGGAGAGTCCGCAAGCCGCGGAAGTTTCTTAAGGGCAAGTCCGCCCAGATCCCAGACCTTTCCGTCAAAGCCGAGAGTGTCCTCGTAAAACGTCCGCTCATAAACTGCGTCCGTCTCTTTTACACTGTTTCCATTGGTCTCCGTCACATTTGTTGCACCGTCGGAACCGGAATACTCATATACCTCTTTCACACCATCCAGAACATCGAACCCGGCAATCCGGTAACCTGCTCCCGTACTCATACTCAGACTGTACTCGATCACCGGGCTTCCCGTATTCGGTCCGCCGATGATACCGCCGTTTCCTTTTTTCGCCGGAGCAACGATCTCTGCCTTTGTATAGCATCGGCTGATCTTTCCTCCGCCGTGCCAGCCGGTGATCCCGCCTGTTCTGGCTCCAAGGCTGGGGTGATCGTAAGTTCCCTGGATCTTACCGGTAACATAACAGTCTTCGATCAGAACTCCCGACTCTGTCTTACCGACGATTCCTCCGACCGCCACCAATCCTCTTAATGACACATTGACAGATGCACTCCTGCGTATCGTGGAATCCGAAAGTTTACCGGCAAAAGCCCCCATCTCATCCACACTGTTTGACACTGAGGAATCTACAATGAAAACATTTTCCACAATAGACTGTCTCTGAATAAAATTGGCAAGGATTCCGCTTCTCTGAGCAGTGATCGATGCGTCCTCGATCACGAGATCGTGTATATGCGCCCCGCTCAGCGTGCCGAACAGTGAAGTCGGCAGATTCCGTATCCGGAAACCGTTTCCATCCAGCTCGCCTGTGAATGTTCCCGCGATCGCAGGAGCATCCGCAGAGATACCCGAAGCGTCCAGATCCTCAGTCAACTCGAACGTTCCTTTTGGATCGACAGCCATCTTTTCAAACAACTCCTGCGCGCTCTTGATCAGAGGATGCTCGCCGTCCTTATCTCTGTAAGCAACCGGAAAGGCATATTCTTCTATGCGGTTTCCGTCAGCATCATACCGGATCACGTTCTCCTGATCGATCACCGCTGAAACTGCTCCGCTTTTCTCCTGCCTGAACTCCGAAATCCCCGTATAAAGATCCGGCAGGCTCTCCATCCCGATCACCGCAAAGTAATTGTCCGGATCTTCCGGAAGCCCTTTTGTAATATCCAGTATGTCTATCTCTTCTGTCTTTCCGTCTCCGCTGTAGTACAGAGTTGTATCTGTGACATCTTTCAGTTCAATAGCCTCCTGTATCTCCTCCTCAGGCTCTGAAGGCTCCTCCGGTTCTGACGGATTTTCCGGCGTCGTTGGTTCTTCAGGCTCCGACGGCACTTCCGGTTCTGATGGCTCCTCTGGTTCTGACGGTTCTCCGGGTTCTGATGGTTCCTCTGGTTCCGACGGGCTCCCCGGTTCTGATGGTTGTTCCGGCCCCGACGGCTCTTCTGGCTCTGTTGGTTGTTCCGGCCCCGACGGCACTTCCGGTTCTGATGGCTCCTCTGGTTCTGACGGTTCTCCGGGTTCTGATGGCTCCTCTGGTTCCGACGGTTCTGATGGATCTCCAGATTCCGGCAGGTTTTCAATCCTGCGGACAAGAAGCGCCAGATCAGTCACTGTAAGTTTCCCGTCATCATTTAAATCCGCCGGTTCCTGAGCGTCCTGTCCGAGAAGCTCCAGATCGATCAGATGCCTCTGGATCAGTTCCACATCTGTATAATCTATATTCCCGTTTCCGTCTACATCGCCCTTTTCGCCTTCCGCTTCTGTCCGGATGCCTGCAGATATGGCAAGCATACTGCCAAGGATCAGCCCGGCGAGTATTTCGGGCCGTTTCTTATGTCCCTTGGTTTTTTTCTTTCTTATAATAAAAACTCCTCCCAGTATTATGGCAGAAAATAAAAGAAGAGACGCTGACAGCAGTATAGTCCCGGCGTCATCTCCGGTCTGTATATCTTCCTGTTTTACTGACAGATTTTCCGGGCGGGCCTGTCCGTCTGCTTCATCTCTTTCTGTCTCCTGTGCATCTGATCCTCCGGCAGATATTTCATCTGAGATTTCTCCTGCTCCGTCAGTGCCTCCCGGCTGTTCCACAGCCTGTATATTTATGGAAATATCTGTATCTTCTACCGTCAGATCCTCTTTTCCTTCAGATATCACGACGTCCTTTATAGAGATCTTTGTTTTTCCTGTTCCGGCCGGATCTTTCACAGTTAGTGTCAGACGGAATACCTCTTCTTCTTTCTTGCTTCCATTTTTGTTTATCACATTAAACCGGCCATTTCCGGCATTGTACCTGAGTTGTTCCCATCCGGACAGCGACTCAATATCCGACTCTTCTGCCGGTTCAAATACGTCTGTATCATATTCAAGAGTCCCTTTCAGCGCATGGATCCCCCTCCGGACGTCGATTTCCTCATGTCCGGCGATCGTAAGTGTAAGTATAAGTTCTTGTCCTGGCGCCGCCGCAGATGTCCCGGCCGCCACCGACACGCCCAGGTCTCCTGCCGCATATGCAGCCGCCCCTTTCCATAAAAGTCCGCAAACCAGGATTACTGCTGTCAAAACTCTTGCCATTTTCATTTTATGTCTCAATCCTTTCAAAACGTGTCACAGTCTTCATCTGTAACTTTTCTGACCAGACTGATTGTATCTGTTGCATTTCTGTATACAATATGATATTATTGGAAACAGAACAGGCATCTGCAATGCCGGAATCCATCAGGAGGGAATACTATGTTTCGTGAAATGCGAAGAAAACGCCAGAAACTGGCAAAAGAAAAATGCGATGATATTCTGTACAGAGGCACGTCGGGAGTTCTTGCTCTCCACGGAGACGACGGATATCCCTATGCAGTGCCGATCAGCTATGTCTATACCGGGAAAAAGCTCTGGTTCCACAGTGCAAAAGCCGGACACAAGATCGATGCCGTACTCCGGGATGCAAAGGCATCTTTTTGCGTCATCGATCAGGACCGGATCATGCCGGAAGAATATACTACATATTTCCGCAGCGTCATTGCTTTCGGGACGATCCGTATCCTTGAAGATGAAGCCGAAAAACGCACCGCTATCGAACAACTTGCAGTAAAATATGCGCCCGACGACTCTGAGGAAAACCGCAGCAGAGCCATCGAACAGGAATGGAAGCCGCTGTGTATGCTTGAGATGGAGATCGAACATCTGTCGGGGAAACAGGCGATCGAGCTTGTTTGAAAATTCGTGTATGTCGTGGAGACTTTCCTCAGATAAATCGTCCGAAAACCAGGCGGATACAGTGGATTGACTCACGTATCCGGAGCAGTCGGGATTGTAATGCTTCCGGCTCCGGTTACAGGTCATAAGACAAAGTAACAAGCCTGCGATATAGCTAAAAGCAATCAGGCAAATGAAGAACTCGTTTTACTCAGACAACTTCATTTGCCTGATTAACGCCATACCA